>DMRT01000338.1 GCA_003455235.1 Chitinophagaceae bacterium | reverse complement strand
ACTCCGTGGCCTTGCTGTCGTGAAACGAAACGGCAATGCCATCGAGATAAGGGAGGCGGTTGCCGCTGGCATCTGTTTCAAAATACTGCAGGTTCTTTTTTAAGATCAGTGCCTGCCCTTCTTCCCAGGCCACAAAACTAAAAGGCCCTGTGCCCACGGGGTGCCGTCGAAAATCCGTTTTATACATGTCCACCGCTTCCTTCGGAATCACCGAACAGTATTGCATGCTGAGGATACCGAGGATGGACTGGAAGGGATGAATAAGTGTTAACCGGAACGTGCTGTCGTCAACCGCTGTGAATGCATGAACGGAATCCACCCGGTTGTTGAATATCCAGGCACCCGGGCTGGCGGTGCTTTTGTCCATGATTCTGCTGAAGCTGTACTGAACATCCCTGGCCGTCAGTTTTCTTCCCCTGCCCTGTTTAAAACAGGCATCATCGGTAAAAAAAACATCGGTCCGCAGGTGAAAGGTAAACCGGAGGTTATCATCAGATACCTCCCAGCTTTTTGCCAGCGATGGTTTGATCTGCATATTGCTGTCGATCTCCACCAGGGTATTGTACAGCTGGTGCACCGCCCACATTACCTGCTTGTTTTTTGCAAAGGCAGGGTCCAGCGAAGCCAGCCCGCTGCTTTCATTATAACGGAATATCTTTTTATCGGAATGCCTGTGAGAATTGCAGGAAAGGAGGATACCAGATATGCCGAGACTAAATATCAGATAGAGGATGAAGGGCACCGGATACCGGATGCCGAGTGCCGGTTGCGGGGTCTTTAAATAACTTCCCTTCCAGGGATGCGGGCAACCAGCTTTGTATTTATTTGTTGAACGGTGCATCTGCAATCAGAAAGAAATCTAAATTAGCATTTATAAATAAATATACATGAGGCAGATCACCGGAATCGCATCCATTTTGGTTTTTAACTTTTTACTGGTCGCTTCCGCACAGGCGCAACCGCTGAATCAGAAAAAGGGATTCACGCATGCCGATACCCTTCGGGGATCGCTGCGGCCGGAAAGAACCAGCTGGGAAGTGCTGAAGTATGACATCACGGTAAAACCGGATTATACAAGCAAAACCATTGCCGGCAAAAACATCATCAGCCTGTTCGACAAAGGGGTTTACATCATGCAGATTGACCTGCAGGAACCGATGATACTCGACAGTGTTACCGAAAACAAGAATTCATTTTCCTTCCGCCGGGAAGGAAATGTATACTGGGTGGAACTGCGTGACCCGGCAAAAAAATACAAGATCAAACCCGGGCCGCGATCCCTTGCTTTTTATTTTCATGGTAAACCGAGAGAAGCCGTTCGCCCCCCATGGGATGGTGGCTGGATCTGGAGAAAAAGCAAGGATGGAAGTCCCTGGATGAGCGTGGCCTGCCAGGGCCTGGGCGCCAGCGTATGGTATCCCTGCAAGGATCACCAGAGCGACGAACCCGACAGCGCCGCCCTGCACATGGTGGTGCCCGACAGTCTTACTGCCGTGGGCAATGGACGATTCAGGGGAAAACAGGCAAACGGGGATGGTACCAGCACCTACAGCTGGGCGGTAACAAACCCCATCAACAACTATAACATCATTCCCTACATTGGTAAGTATGTTCATTTTGGAGAAGTATACCCGGGTGAAAAAGGAAAACTGGATATGGATTACTGGGTATTGCAGGAGAACCTGGACAAAGCCAAAGAGCAATTTAAAGATGCACCTCGGATGATGAAGGCATTTGAGCATTGGTTTGGCCCCTATCCTTTTTATGAAGACGGTTACAAACTGGTAGAAGCGCCACACCTGGGCATGGAACACCAGAGCGCTACTGCTTATGGCAACGGCTACCGCAATGGATACCGCGGCAGCGACCTGAGTGGAAGCGGCTGGGGATTGAAATGGGATTTCATCATTGTGCACGAAAGCGGCCACGAATGGTTTGCCAACAACATTACCTCTAAAGACATTGCCGACATGTGGATACACGAGAGCTTCACCAATTACAGCGAAACATTGTTTACCGATTATTTCTATGGCAAAGAAGCCGGTAATGCATATGTACAGGGTACCCGCAAGAACATTACCAATGATATCCCCATCATTGGTGCGTACAACGTAAACCAGGAAGGGAGCGGTGATATGTATTACAAGGGTGGCAATATGCTGCATACCATCCGCCAGGTAGTGAATGACGATGAGAAATTCAGGCAGATACTGCGGGGCCTGAACAAAACCTTTTACCACCAGACGGTAACCACCCAGCAGGTGGAAACCTATATCAGCAAAGAAAGCCGGATCGATTTCAGCAAGGTGTTTGACCAATACCTGCGCACCACACAAATACCCGTACTCGAATACAAAGTGGAGGGAAACAAACTCTCCTACCGCTATACCAGTTGCGTTCCGGGATTTAATATGCCGCTGAAAGTAACATTCAAAACGGTGCAGTGGATAAAGCCCACCGAAGAATGGAAAACGCTTGACCTCTATCCCGAAGGTGATAACAGCTTTACGGTGGATTCAAATTTTTACATCAAAACAAAAAAGACAGAGTAATTTCGGGACAAACTAAACTATGTCGGAGATCCGAAAGCAAAGCATTGTTTCCTCTGTGGTGGTATATATCGGTTTTGCGATCGGTTTTATCAATACTTTCCTGTTCACCCGCCAGGGAGGATTTACCCAGGCCGAGTACGGACTCACCGGTATTTTCATGGCCATAGCCAATATCATGTATTCATTTGCCAACCTGGGCATGGTGGCATATATCTATAAGTTCTATCCCTATTACACCGACAACCTCCCCCGTAAAAAAAATGATATGCTCAGCTGGGCCCTGCTGGTTTCCCTGCTGGGGTTTTGCCTGGTCATCATCGCCGGCCTCGTATTCAAAGACCTGGTGATCCGTAAATACGGCACCAATTCGCCCGACCTCGTTAAGTATTACTATTATATTTTCCCGTTCGGAATGGGGCTTACTTTTTTTACCGTGCTGGAAGCCTATGCCTGGCAACTGAAACGGTCGGTACTCACCAATTTTTTGAAAGAGGTTCAGTTCCGGCTGCTCACCACGCTGCTCATCGTTTTAAGTTTTACCGGTATCATCGCTTCGTTCGACGTGTTCATCAAACTTTATTCATTCACCTTCCTGGCCGTGGCGGCCATTTTACTGTTTTACCTGCTGTACAGTAAACAGGTTTCTTTTACGGTTTCACCCAGCCGGGTAACCAAAAAATTTTTCCGCAAGATCATTGCACTCATTTCATTTGTGTATGGAGGGAGCCTGGTATTTACCATCTCCATGGTGGTGGACACCATTATCATTGCAGCCGTACTGCCCGACGGGCTGGCGCTGGCCGGTGTATACACACTGGCGCAAAACATTGCCAGCCTCATACAGGCGCCACAGCGGGGTGTTATCTCATCTTCCATTGGTCCGCTGTCGCAGGCCTGGAAGAACAAAGACATGCCGAAGATCAGCCGTATCTATCACAGCTCGTCTATCAACCTGCTTATTTTTTCTACCGCCATGTTTGCGCTCATCTGGATGAACTTTGATGATGCCGTGCTGAATTTTAACCTGCAGCACCGTTACCTGGAAGCGGCCTGGGTATTCTTTTTCATCGGACTGATGCGTATTGTGGACATGGGCACCGGAGTGAACACACAGATCATTGCCACTTCAACCCTGTGGCGTTTTGACTTTATTACCGGCGTCATTCTTCTTTCCGTTACCCTGCCGCTGAACTATGTACTCACCAAATATTATTTCGGGGTTACCGGCCCGGCCATTGCCAACCTCATCACCTTCACCATTTATAACGGCATCCGGTATTGGTTTTTGTACAGCCGGTTCCGGTTGCAGCCTTTTACTGTTAAAACAATATATACCATCCTGCTTGGCGCCCTGGGGTATACGGCCTGTTATTTCCTGTTCAGGAACCTGCACGGTTTTGTGGGTATGGTTTGCCGCAGTTGTTTTTTCCTGCTGATCTTTGCGGCCGGAACCAAACTGCTTAACCTGTCGCCCGATGTAAAACCGGTATGGGCCGCCTTTCAGAAAAGGCTGGTCATAAAAAAAGGAGACCATTGATCTCCCGGTCATATCCAATAAAATTGTGGCTTACTGAACAGGCGCTTTTTGTATCCTTCCGCCGCCAATGTAGCGTTTGCTGTAATACGTTTCTTCGAGGTTGCTGATCATCACGCCGCTGCTGGTACTGGCATGTGTAAAAAACCCATTACCCAGGTAAACGCCTACATGACTAACGCCTCTCCGGGTCCTGAAAAAAACCAGGTCACCTTCCTGCAATTCGTCTTTGCGAACCTTCTCACATTCGTCGTACTGCGAGCGGGCGGTACGTGATAAAATGGTTCCGTACACATCATGGATCAAAGTGCCTGAATAGGCACTGCAGTCAATACCGTCTTTGGTGGCGCCGCCATATCGGTAAGGAGTGCCCCACCATTTTTCAATAAAGTTGTATAACCCGGTGTTGGCAAGCGCCTCCACTTCCACATTCAGCAGCTGGGCATATTTAAACTGGAGAGAGGTGCAGTTCTCGATATCCGATGAATTACCTGTTGATGAAACGGGAGTAACTTTTGCTTTCCGGTCGGTTTTGATCGCCGCCATGGGAGTCTTAACCGGAACGATTGGTTCGGGCCTGATTTCTATTCCTTCGATGAACTGGGGAGTTTTTTTTATGGCATTCGCCTCGGCCACTGTATTGACCGGGGTTTGTGCTTTGGCGTTAATGGATGTTCCTGAAAAAATGCCAACGGCTGCAGAAACAAAAATTAAGTGTTTCATACGATAAAATGAGGGGTTTTATACGTAAGTACAACTTAGTCTTCTGTTCTTTACTCGTCTTTGATTGTCGTTGATTCGGCTGTTATCGGATCCTTCCTGTGATTCCTGTCCTACTGACTTTATTAAAAAATGCTACGCAAAGGTAACCTCCACAGGCCGTAAATGCAACCCTTTAACGAATAATTAATCCGTGTTCCCTTTGTGGAAAAACGAATCACGTAAGCCGCTTATTGTTAACGATATTTGTGGCCGGACCGGATACTGGATGCCTGATACTGGTTGATTTTAACGAGTATCTGGAATACTCGATATTTACCGATCTTAGCCAGTGACCGGGATCCGGTATTCCGAATCAGGATTAATATGAAGTTTTCACACTTACACGTACATACTCAATTCTCCCTCCTGGATGGTGCCGCCTCCATCAAGGGACTTTATAAAAAAGCCATTGCCGACGGCATGCCAGCCCTGGCCATCAGCGACCATGGGAACATGTTTGGTGCTTTTGAATTTGTAAAGGAAGCATACAATCACAAAAATGAAGACGGGTCCCTCAAAATTAAGCCCATCGTTGGCTGCGAATTTTATATTACGCAGGACCGGCACCGGAAAACATTCAGCAAGGATGAAAAAGATCCCCGGCATCACCAGATACTGCTGGCAAAGAATGCACAGGGCTATAAGAACCTGGTGAAGCTTACTTCATTGGGATACATTGAAGGATTGTACTCCAAATACCCCCGGATCGACAAAGAACTCATTCATAAATACCACGAAGGCCTGATTGCCACCACCTGCTGCCTCGGCGCCATGGTGCCGCAAACCATTTTAAAGAAAGGCGAGGAAGAAGGCGAAAATGAATTCAAATGGTGGTTGAATATTTTCCAGGACGACTATTACGTGGAACTGCAGAAACACGGAATCCCCGAACAGGAAAAAGTAAATGCCGTTCTGCTGAAATTTGCGAAAAAATACAATGTAAAGGTGATCGCCAGCAATGATTCGCACTATGTGGACCAGAAGGATTTCAACGCACACGACATCCTGCTCTGCATCAATACCGGCGAAAAGCAAAGCACCCCGGCCCTGCGGGAATTCACCGATGACGACATACTGGTAAAAAACAAACGCTTTGCATTCCCCAATGATCAGTTCTATTTCAAAACCACGGAGGAGATGAGCCAGGTGTTTGAAGAGCTTCCTGAAGCCATCGACAATACCAATGAGATCGTGGATAAAGTGGAATTGCTCGACCTGAAGAGAGACATCCTCCTTCCCCACTTTGTGGTGCCACCCAATTTTAAAACGCAGGATGATTACCTCGAAAGCATTACCTGGGCCGGCGCTAAAGAACGGTATAAGATATTAACGCCCGAAACAGAGGAACGGATAACATTTGAATTGGGCGTTATCAAACAGATGGGCTTTGCCGGTTACTTCCTGATCGTGAGTGATTTCATTAAAGCCGGCCGTGATATGGGCGTGTTTGTTGGCCCCGGCCGTGGTTCTGCCGCCGGTTCCGTGGTGGCCTATTGCATCGGCATCACCAATATTGATCCCATCAAATACAACCTGCTGTTCGAAAGGTTCCTCAATCCCGACCGGAAGAGCATGCCCGATATTGATACAGACTTTGATGATGATGGAAGACAAAAAGTAATTAATTACGTAGTTGACAAATACGGTAAAAACCAGGTGGCGCAGATCATCACCTATGGCACCATGGCTGCCAAAAGCAGTATTGCCGATGTGGCCCGGGTAATGGATCTGCCATTGGCAGAAAGCCGTGCCCTGTCAAAACTGGTTCCTGAAAGGCCGGGGATCAATTTAAAAAGATTGCTGCATGCCCCCTTTACTGCCAGGGAGGCCAAGAACGGCGACAAATCCCTGGAAGAAAAAGAAGCACTGGTGGCTGATGATATTGAAAGCGTAAAAAAACTGAGAGAGATTTATAATGCTCCAGGATTGCAAAGCACCATTCTTCATGAAGCGGAGATCCTGGAAGGATCGGTTCGCAACACCGGCATCCATGCGGCAGGTATCATCATTGCTCCTAAAGATCTTACCGATCTTATTCCTGTTGCAACTTCCAAAGAAAGTGATCTCTGGTTAACACAGATCGAAGGTGGCGTGATTGAAGAAGCAGGTGTAATCAAGATGGACTTCCTGGGATTGAAGACGCTCAGCATCCTAAAAACAGCATTATCCCTCATCAAACAAAACCACGGGGTGGAAATTGATATCGATACCATTCCGCTCGACGATGAAAAAACATACCAGCTTTACCAACGAGGTGATACCAACGGTACATTCCAGTTCGAAAGTCCGGGCATGCAGAAATACCTGCGTGAGCTGAAGCCCGATAAATTTGATGACCTGATTGCGATGAACGCCCTCTACCGCCCGGGGCCTATGAGTTATATCCCCGAATATGTAGACCGTAAGCATGGCAAGAAACAAGTGCAGTATGACCTGCCCGACATGGAAGAACACCTGAAAGAAACCTATGGCATTACCGTGTACCAGGAACAGGTGATGCTCCTTAGTCAAAAGCTGGCCGGCTTCAGTAAAGGCGATGCAGATGTGCTCCGTAAAGCAATGGGTAAAAAGCAAATCGCCGTACTGAACAAGATGAAGGCGCAGTTCATCAGTGGCGCCACCGAAAGAAAACACCCGGCTGATAAACTCGAAAAAATCTGGACCGACTGGGAAGCCTTTGCCCAGTATGCGTTCAACAAATCGCATTCCACCTGTTATGCCTTTGTGGCTTATCAAACGGCGTATTTAAAAGCCCACTATCCCAGCGAATACATGGCGGCCGTACTAAATCATGCCGGCAGTATTGATAAGATCACATTCTTCATGGAAGAATGTAAGCGCATGGGCATAAAAGTGCTGGGGCCGGATATCAATGAGTCGCAGAATGGTTTTGCGGTGAACAGCAAGGGCGAGATCCGGTTTGGTTTCAGCGGACTGAAGGGCGTGGGCGAAAATGCGATCATTAATATCATTGAAGAAAGAAACAAACACGGGCATTTCACTTCTATCTTCGATTTTGCCAAACGGATCAATCACCGTTCGGCAAATAAAAAATCAGTAGAAAGCCTGGCTTATTCAGGTGCTTTTGATTGTTTCCCGGACATCATCCGTGCTCAATATTTCTATACCCCACCCGGCGACATCAGCGGACTGGAAAAGATACTGAAGTTCGGCAGCGTGTACCAGGCCAATGCGGCCAATACCACCAACACCCTGTTTGGCGACCTGCAGATGCCAGATGTGGTTCCTCCCCGGCTTCCCGTTTGCGAACCATGGCCACTGGCTGTGCAGCTGGATTATGAGAAAGAAGTAACGGGCATGTACATGAGCGGCCATCCGCTGGACAATTACCGGTTTGAGATGACGCATTATAACATTACGCCGCTAGCCGATTATAATGAATTTAAGGCAGCCGTTACCACGCACGCCAACCCCGCAAGGCCGTTCCGCCTGGCCGGGCTGGTGGTGGATGCCCAGCACCGGCTCACCAAAGCCGGCAAGAATTTCGGGGTACTCAGTATTGAAGATTACAGCGGCAAGAGCGAATTCATGCTGTGGAGTGAAGACTATGTGAAATACCAGAATTACCTGGAAAAGGGTATGATTGTAATGGTGGAAGGGTCATTCCGCCAACGGTACAACAGTGACCAGTGGGACTTCAGGCTGGCCAAACTGCACCTGCTCGATACAGTTAAATCCAGTCTTACCAAACAAGTGGTGATTGAGGTGGAACCGCAATTTGTGAATGAAGCGATGGTGAATTTCATCGATAAGAACATCAAAGAAAACCCCGGCAAAACTTCCATCAAGTTCAACATCATCGACAGCCGCCATAAATTTAAAGTGGGCATGTACAGCCTCGAACGAAGTGTAGCCATGAATGATGAGCTTGCCTTTTACCTGAACGGCAATAAGGATATTGAAGTGAGTGTGGTAACGGCGTAAAACATGTCATTGGCATCGGAGAATCCTCTGATGATTGGTTCTTTTTTGTCATGTGTCATTAGTTCTTGAATCATTTAGGCTCATGCAAACCGGCAAACTCCTTTCAATGGCTTATTGACCCAATGACCTAAAAGTGCTCACAAATTTCCTGTCCTGCCCGACAAGCCCCCGCCATATTGGCTCTCCCCGCCTGCCAGTTCTTTTTGGTCACATCCTGTGGATATGTCATAACAGCATCTTAACAGGATTGGGCCTAAATTTGTCCCCTTCTACTACAATAAAAAATAAACTTATGTCACTAGAATTCACAGATTCGAACTTTAAAACCAATGTCCTGGAATCCGATAAACTTTCTGTAATCGACTTTTGGGCAGAATGGTGCGGACCCTGCCGGGCAATAGGACCCGTTATTGAAGAATTGTCGAAAGAGTATGATGGCAAGGTAAATGTAGGCAAGGTGAATGTGGACAATAACCCGCAGATATCCATGAACTACGGCATCACCAGCATCCCGGCTATTCTTTTTGTAAAAGGCGGCCAGGTGGTTGACAAATTGGTGGGTGCACAGCCCAAGGCCAATTTTGTAAAGAAAATTGAACAGCACAAATAAGCGGTATATTTTCTTTGATATATGCGAATCCCCCGGAATACCGGGGGATTTTTTAATACAGCAATAGTTGAGTTGAATCAATGCTGTACGTTCGCTACTTCATTCGGATTGTGTTTATGTTTGAAGAGAATGGCGAATAACACGGCTACCACTAATGCATAGGCGGCAAAGCAGAGCCAGATGCCGTGCCAGTCCCTGGCCCCATCAGCACCCACAAAATATTTACCGATGATATACCCGCTGATCGTGCTTCCCAGCCAGGCGCCTACCCCGTTTGTCATCATCATAAACAGGCCCTGGGCGCTGGAGCGGATGCCGGCATCCGTTGTTGTTTCCACGAATAAGGAACCCGAGATATTAAAAAAGTCGAAGGCCATACCATATACGATACACGACAGCACAATGAGTACGGTTCCAAAAGCAGTAGGATCGCCATAACCGAATAGCCCAAACCGAAGCACCCAGGCCAGCATGGCAAACAACATCACGATCTTGATGCCAAAACGCTTGAGGAAAAACGGGATTGTAAGGATGAAAAGGGTTTCCGACATCTGTGAAATAGACAGGATGATGGTGGAATACTTCACCACAAAGGAATCCTTATACGCCGGAACCGCTTCAAAACCACTCAGGAAAGAATCACCATACATATTGGTGAGCTGCAAGGCAGCGCCCAGCATCATGGAAAACAGGAAGAACAGGGCCATTTTATAATTGCCGAAGAGTTTAAATGCTTTCAATCCCAGCTGTTCAACAATACCGGCGTCTTTGGAGATTGATTTGGGCGGCGGGCACTTGGGCAGACTGAAAGAATACAATCCCAGCAGCACTGCAGCCACAGCACCGATATAAAACTGGTTGGCATTGGCCTTACTGCCTGTAAGGTTGGTGATCCACATGGCAACAATAAACCCGATGGTACCCCATACCCGGATGGGCGGAAATACTTTTACTACATCAAAACCTCCTCCCTTAAGGATTGTATAGGCAATGGAATTAGACAGAGATATTGTTGGCATATAACAGATCATCGCACCAAAAATGACATAGTATAAGGTGTTGGGATCATTAACAGCCGGTACGTAAAACAATACGGCCCCGTAACAGATATGCAGGATCCCGTACAGCCGCTCTGCATTCATCCACTTATCGGCAATGATGCCGGTAATGGCGGGCATAAACAGGGAGGCCAGTGCCAGCGTGGAAAAGATGGCGCCGAACTGTGGAAAGCTCCACCCTTTTGCATTGAGGCAATAAGTTCCGATGGTGATCAACCAGGCTCCCCATACGAAGAACTGGAGAAAACTCATGAACGTAAGACGCAACTTGATACTCATATAGTTTGTTTTTTTCCGGCTTGGAAGATAACTATTTATTCTTCAATTAAAGCAGGCAATGGCTTGTTTAAAGCGGGATTATTTCCAAAAAAAGCAAATTTTCAAAACCGGTATCGGCGTAACTTTGCAAAAATGTTTTATCATGTCCTCCTCCATCGATACCCTGATCAGCAGTACAGAAGACCCCGGCCTAAAAACCATTGCCCAAAAAGTAAAGAAAAACGAACGCATTACCGACGAAGAATGCCTGCAGCTGTTTGAAAATGGAAGCCTGGCTTTTGTGGGCGGACTTGCCAATTACATCCGGGAACAGAAACATGGTGATACTACGTATTTCAACCGAAATTTTCATATCGAACCAACCAACGTGTGTGTGTTCAGTTGTAATTTCTGCTCCTACTCCCGCCTGTATGCCCATAAAGAAGACGGCTGGGAACTTAGCATTGACCAGATGCTGGACATTGTAAAGTCGTACGACGGAAAACCCATTACCGAAGTGCATATTGTTGGCGGCGTTCATCCCAAAATGAATATGGCCTATTTTATAGAGCTGATGCAGAAGATCAAGGCACATCGGCCTGGTCTTCATGTTAAAGCATTTACGGCCGTGGAACTTGATTATATGTTCCGGAAAGCAAAACTCAGCACCGAAGAAGGAATGAAACAACTGCATGCAGCCGGGCTCGACAGTTTACCCGGCGGCGGGGCCGAAATCTTCCACCCCGAAATACGGGAACAGATCTGCGCCGATAAAGTGAATGCCGATGGCTGGTTGTCCATTCATGAAGCAGCGCACAACCTGGGCATGCACAGCAATGCCACCATGTTGTATGGTCATATTGAAAAATACGAACACCGGATCGATCACATGCGCCGGCTGCGGGAACTTCAGGATAAAACCGGTGGATTCAATACTTTCATTCCGCTTAAATTCCGGAATAAGGACAATGCAATGAGCAACGTGCCCGAGTCGCCTGTTTCGGAAGATATGCGGCTGTATGCCATTGCCCGGATCTACCTTGATAATTTTCCGCACCTGAAAGCCTACTGGCCCATGCTGGGAAGGCAGAACGCACAATTGACGCTTTCTTTCGGCGTAAATGACATCGATGGTACCATCGACGACTCCACAAAAA
>DMRT01000110.1 GCA_003455235.1 Chitinophagaceae bacterium | reverse complement strand
AAAAATTGACGATGGGACCGGAGATTACTTGCCCCAACTGCGGGCACCAGTTTGAACTGAACGAAAGCCTCAAAAGCGAGGTGGAAAAAGAACTGCGTGGTAAAATGCTCGACTGGCAGAAAAAGAAAGAAGAAGAATTTGAAAAGCAGAAAACAGCCATCGAGAATGCAGCTCAAAAAAAAGCCGGTGAAGAACTGTCGGCCAAACTGAAAGTACTGGAAGACGAAGCAAGAATAAAAACACAGCAGCTGCAGGAAATGCAGAAAAAAGAACTGGAACTGCTGCGGGATAAATCGGCACTGGAAGAAAAACAGAAAAATTTTGAACTGGAACTGGAAAAACGGTTGCTTGAAAAACGCAAAGAAATTGAAGACAGTACCATCAAGCGGGAACAGGAACTGTTTGACCTGAAGACAAAAGAATTCAAACTGCAGATGGAACAGCAGCAGAAACTGATTGAAGAGCTGAAACGCAAAAGCGAACAGGGAAGCATGCAGCTGCAGGGAGAAAGCCAGGAACTGCTGCTGGAAGAAATATTAAAAGAACATTTTCCTTTCGACCTTATTCAAGAAGTAGGCAAGGGTGTGGAAGGCGCCGACTGCATTCAAACCATCCGCAACAGCAGCGGCACCGCCTGCGGCAAGATCATTTATGAAAGCAAACGCACCAAGGCCTGGAGCAATAACTGGCTCGACAAACTGAAAACAGATAAAAGAAACACAGGCGCCGATGTGGCCATCCTGGTTACCCAGGCATTTCCCAAAGACATGGACCGGTTTGGAGAAAAAGAAGGAATCTGGATCTGTGGTTTCAGTGAAGTGGGAAGCCTTGCCTATGCATTGCGCAACGGCATCATCAAAGTATACGAAGCACAAAAGGCACAGGAAGGAAGAGGAGATAAAATGCAGATGCTTTATGATTTTCTCACCGGTAATGAATTCCGTGGGCAGATAGAAGCAATCGTGGAAGGATTTATGTCGATGAAACAAAGCATTACCAAGGAACGGGTACAGATGGAGAAGATATGGAAAGAACGGGAAAAACAGCTGGAAAAAGTATTACTCAGCACCAGCGGCATGTACGGTTCCATCAAAGGCATTGCCGGCGCTTCGGTAAGTGATATTCCTTTGCTGGAGGGTACCGATGATGATGATGCCGATGAAGCCAACTGATCATTCCCATGCCTTTTGATACCACCTACCATATCCAGGCCGCCAACGGCAACATAACATACACGGTTAAAAAGCCCGGGGGAATTGACACCACTATTTTTTTAGGGCCCGATCATGTACCCTCCGACATCGATTCCAGCCTCGCCGGCGCCGACAGCCTGTTCCGCATTGTACAGCAATCATTTCCCCTGAACCAGGCGGAGAGTGAATACAAAAGCAGATCCGGCGATTCGTATGTCCCGTTGTTCTTATTCCTTACCCTGCTCATCGGGGCAGCATACATCCGGTTCAGGCAGAACATGCGGACAGGGCATCTTGACAATGAAAGCCTGTTGGGTGATGAGGATAATACCCAGTCCAAAAAGAAAAAAAATTACCTCACTTATTACGGCGACCAGTTGAACATTGCGGATGAGAAACTGAACTCGATCCTTTCGAAGAGGTTCCCTTATTTCTCTGCATTAAATTCCGAACACAAAGAAAAATTCCTGCACCGCTTACGGAATTTCATGTCTGATAAAACGTTCAAAATACACAACGACACCGGTTTTGTGGAAATGCCCGTGCTGATCAGTGCGGCTGCTATACAGCTTACATTCGGACTTTCAAAATACCTGCTCCCCTATTTCCAGTACATCCATGTTTACCCGCAGGAATTTATGAGAAGCGAGCCGGTACTGTGCCTGCTGGAAGGGAATGTATCCGGCCACCGCATCAACCTGTCGTGGAAACATTTCCTGGAAGGATACGAAAATCCTGCCAACGGGCAGAATGTGGGTTTGCACGAAATGGCTCATGCGCTTTACTATCAAACCTTCATTGTGGAAGAGAACGTAGACAATGGTTTCAGAAACCAGTATGATGAGTACCTGGCCGGCGGCAATAAAGTATATGAAGCGGAGCGGTCTGCCAAAGGAGGATTGTATTCAGAATACGGAGAGCAGAACCCGCAGGAGTTCTGGGCCGAAAGCATTGAATTGTTTTTTGAAAAACCCGTAGCCATGCAGGCGGCGTACCCGGAATTATATGAGTCGCTGAAACAGCTGCTCAACCAGGACCCGGTGAATAAGATATCAATGGTCCGTTAATACCCAGGTGAGAAAATTATCGTTGAAAGCAAGATAATGTATCACCAGTTCAGTTTCGTTCTTAAACAGGCAATGCACTTTGCCTTCGGCCGCATCGCCTTGCACCGACTGAACTACCATACCCCGTTTAAAATCTACAGATCCTCTTCCCCACCATTTGAACACCGATTCTTTCACACTCCAGCAGAGAGTTAAACATTGCTCATGAGTCATTGAACATTGGGCAAGAAGGGTTTTCATTTCTGCCTCACTCAGGAATTTTTTCTGAAGGATTTTGATCTTTTCATTCACCTGTTCCACATCCACTCCCACCCGGTATTCTTTGCTCACAATGGCCGCTGCATAATCGCCGCAGTGTGAAATGGAAAAATGAAAAGGCTCATCCGCCAGGTACGGTTTTTTGGTGTCGGCTATCCGGATCATGCTCACCGGGAAATCAGGATACAGTTCCTTCAGCAGCAGCCGGCCAGCCAGGTGCTGCAGCCGCTTGTGCCAATGGCTGATCGTTTTCTGCAAAGGAACCTGTGCCAGGAAAAAATGTTCGTCCTCGGTGATATGCCATACCGCCATCCGGCTGACTGCGTTGATATTTTGTTGATAAACCAGCGGCATGCCGAAAATTGAAAATTGAAAATTGAGTGTTGAATATTTAGTTTTACAAATTACGGATAAACCTTTTATTAAATTGCGTTTGGCCGCATCATCAAATTTTTAAATTACCAAATTTTCAAATCAACAATGATCTTAAGTGACAAACGCATCCTCGAAGAAATTTCCAAAGGAACCATCAAGATCGAACCCTACGACCGGGAATGCCTTGGCAGCAACAGCTACGATGTACACCTGGGCAAGCACCTCGCCCGGTATGTGAACAAAGAACTGGATGCGAAGGCGCACAATACCATCGAACATTTTGACATACCTGAAGAAGGCATTGTATTGTATCCCCACGAATTTTACCTCGGTGTTACCGAAGAATATACCGAAACGCATGCACACGTGCCTTTCCTGGAAGGCAAATCAAGCACGGGGCGGCTGGGCATCGACATACACGCCACGGCCGGCAAAGGTGATGTTGGTTTTTGCGGCAACTGGACATTGGAAATCTCGGTTAAACAACCGGTTCGGGTGTATGCCGGTATGCCCATCGGTCAACTGATCTATTTCCCGGTAGAAGGAGAAATTGAAGTGCGGTACGACCAGAAGAAGAATGCCAAGTATAGCCGCCAGCACAACAAGCCCGTGGAAAGCATGATGTGGAAAAACCGTTTTTGATACAACCCACATAGTATTATGGTACCATTGCACCCATCCGTGAAAGGCAGTATACTCATCCTGCTCGTTTCTTTATTCAGCAATATCGCTGGCGCACAGCTGAAACCCGCCCTGGCAGATTCCATGCTTCGTTTCATTAATGCGAATAAGAACCGGGCTTCTGTGTACATCACGAAGGACGATGAAGTGGTCTGCAGCCTGAACGAGAACAAACTGATGCCGCTGGCCAGCACGGTAAAAATCATGGTGGCAGCTGAATTTGCAATACAGTCGGCTAAAAATGTGATTGATGAGAACAGCTATGTGGCACTCGCCGAACTGGATAAATACTATATCCCGAACACCGACGGCGGCGCACACCCTGCCTGGCTGGACTATGCCAAAAGCAACAAGCTTATCAAAGACGATAAAGTAAAATTGGTGGATGTGGCCCGTGGCATGATCATCTTCAGCAGCAATGCCAATACCGAATACCTGATGGACCTGCTGGGCTTCGACAACATACAGGAGAACATCGGTCTTTTCGGTTTAAAACAGCACACGTCTATTTTCCCCTTGGTAGGCTCCCTGTTCATGTACCAACTTCCGAAGAAAACAACAGAAGACAAACTCATCAAATCCATCCGCAGTCTTTCCGACAAAAAGTACAGCATGGAAGCATATGACTATCACATTGACCTGAAGGAAGACAGCGGCACAAAACAGAAATACCGGCCCGAAGAATTTTCGATGAAACTGCAGAAACTCTGGAGCGACCGGCTTCCTTCCTCCACCACCAAAGAATACGTACAGGTGGCGCAGGCATTGAACAAACGGGAGAAACTGCCCGAAGATGCTTTTTTTACCATTGCAGAAATACTGGAATACCCGATGGAAAACAAAGCCTTCCAGTCAGTATTTAAACATTACGGCGTAAAAGGCGGCAGCACCGGCTTTGTACTCACACACGTGATCTATTTCACTATGAAAAACGGGACAAGGATGGAACTGGCCATCTTTTTCAATGACCTGAACCCGGAAGAAGAACAGAAGCTGGAACAATGGCTGGATCCTTTTGAAGCACAGATCATGTTTGACGCGGCATTCAGGGAGCGGGTGAAATTCTAATTAAGCTTCCATAAAAAATAATTCAATACCGAAGCAAAACTCACCCAACTTATATACGGCACCAGTAACCATGCCGCCAGGGAAGAAATTTTTCCAAACCAAAGAATGGTAATAAAGATCATTATCCACATGAGGATGATCTCGGCAAAGGCCCAGCCAGTCAACTGCAGTTTGAAGAAAATAAATGACCAGAAAAAATTAAGGGTCAATTGAACGGCAAATAAAATGATGGCGGTTTGTTTGAGCCTTATATCAGCGCCTGACTTCCATACCAGGTACAATGCAATACCCATCAGGATATAAAGTGCTGTCCACACCGGGGCAAATATCCAGTTTGGCGGGTTGAACCATGGCTTGCTGGCTGTTGCATACCAGCCGTTAACTCCCGAAGAAGTAAAGAAACCGGCGAAAGCCCCCACTAAAAGCGGAACCAGTATGGAAATTAACAACCTCATGTCTGTGCAACACCTTCAATAACGAAATGTTCAGATCTTACCCGTCTTTTTATAATACGCAATCAAAAAACCGGTCACTTCATCATAACTCAATACCCCCTGCGGCTGCTGGTTCCGCCGTAAGTAAACACCGTATATCCAGCGGAACACCGGCTCAAAAGGGTTTTGATGCTTAAGGTAAAACCTTTTCCACTCTTTCAGATCATCCTGCACAGCGGGCATCAGTTGTTTTCTGAATTCTTTGGCCGCAACGGAATCTGTTTCAAATAAATTCCGGTTGCTGTACATGAACAGGTCGAGGTAAACGGAATAATGAAGCAGGGTATCGTTCGACGAAGAGGCGGCAAGGTATCCCACAAAATTCGCTTCCATTTCTTTGGCATAGCCCAGCTGGTGCGCCACTTCATGGCTGGTGGTGAAGGGCTGCAGGAACTTTGGTACCAGTGTATTCACCTGCGCTTCACCTGTGAATGGATTATAGTAACCGGTGAAACCCATATAATTACCCAGCCAGCTCCAGACGGACGGTTTCAGTGAAACGGGCTGGTATGCAAGAAAAGGATAGACGCTTTGAACACGTGCATAAGCTCCGCTCACCCGTGTAAACAGTTCCTGCTTGGAAGGATAACCGGCATGGGTTTGCAGGAGAGCCTGTTTCGATTCATTTACTTTTGCCAGCAGCAGTTCATTAATCTTTTTCAGGTCATCGGCAGAATATTTTTCCATTTTCAACCCCAATTGCCGGGCAATGCCCATCCTGTTGTAATTGATGCCCCACAGCAGGTTGAAGCTGATATACACTACCAGCAGAAAATTAATGGCGTAGATCAGCCCACCGGTAAAACCTTCTTTAGTTGCCTTTCTCCGGATGACCGTCCGCAACAGTTTTACCAGTTTGATAATGAGCCACAGCACCAGGCCCCCATACATGATATCGCCAGCACTGAAAGGCAGCCAACCCAGCAGGAAGCGCAGGGTGCGGCTGATATAAGGATAAAGTCCTGTAGCATAATGGGTTTCCACCCATACCGGGTCGAGTGAAAAAAGATGAATGGAAACCGCGATGATCACCAGGATAAGGGTGATTGAGAGGGATTTTCTGAGCTTCATATCTCCCCTAAAAGTAATAAATCCACGCTCCCCGGCCGAAATCACCTTAAACAGCGGTAAATGGGAGCCCGTATCCCGACTAAAATCTGATTTTCAGGCCAAAAATTGCCGGAATTCCCTTACCTTTGCCGTCCTTTAAACCAATCGTAATGGCGGGTAAACGGGCATTTGAGATCGCTTTTGTGGGGTTGAAACCGGGAATCCACGAGTTCAATTACGAGGTGGACGATAAGTTCTTTGCGGAAAGGGGGAACCCCGATTTCAGTAATTGTGAGGCCAGGATCAGGCTGCTGCTCGACAAAAAAAGCAGTTTTATGCTGCTCAAATTCGAGATTGGCGGCAAGGCCGACATCACCTGCGACCGTTGCGGCAATCCGCTGAAGATGGACATCTGGGACGAATTTAACATGCTGGTAAAGCTGGTGGAGAACCCCGATGAGATGAACGACCAGGAAGAAGACCCGGATGTGTTTTACATCTCCCGTACCGAAAGCCATATTGATGTGGCCAACTGGATCTATGAATTTGTACTGCTGAGCTTCCCCCTGCAGAAAATGTGCAGCGAAGAAGAAATGGGCGGACCGCAATGCAACAATGAAGTGCTGGAAAAACTGAAGACAATGGAAGTGAAGCAGCAGGAAACGAATGCCAACCAGCTGTGGAAAGGGCTGGACCAGTTCCGCAAAACGAAAAAGGAAAAAACGAAGAAGCAATAAAATTTTTAAAATTAAAAACGAAGCAATATGCCAAATCCCAAAAGGCGCCACTCACAGCAACGCAGTGCCAAAAGAAGGACGCATTACAAAGCCAGCGAACCCACGTTGAGTGTTGACAAAACAACCGGCGAAACACATGTACGCCACCGTGCACATGTGAGTGAAGGAAAATTATACTACAAAGGAAAGCTGGTGGCTGAAAAAGCTCCGCTGAAAGCATAATATTTTTTCAAAGTATCAATTCTAAGTCCGAAATTCGACAAAAGGAATTCCGGACTTGGAATTTTTTCATTTAAAGAAGGCTGTATGAATATTGGTCTGGACATGATGGGTGGCGACTTTGCCCCGCTGGAAGCAGTGAAAGGCGCCGCTGAATTTATATCATCCGCCAACGCAAATATTCATCTTACGCTCATTGGTGATGAGGCGCAGATAAAGGAACACCTCCGGTCCTTCCCCATTCCGGCGGGCAGGTATACGATCGTTCACGCCGCACAGGTGATTGAAATGAACGAACACCCCACCAAAGCCTTAAAGGAGAAACAACAATCGTCAATTGCCATCGGGTTTCATTTACTGGCTACGGGTAAAACAGATGCATTCATCAGCGCCGGCAACACAGGCGCCATGATGGTGGGCGCCCTGTTCAGCATCAAAGCCATTGAAGGCGTACTGAGGCCTACCATTGGCGCTTACATGCCCCGCGAAGACGGTACACTTGGGTTGCTGGTGGATGTTGGACTGAATGCCGACTGCAAGCCGGAGAACCTGAACCAGTTTGCCATCCTCGGCTCCCTGTTTGCCAAACACATTCTTAATTTCGACGAACCCAAGGTAGGCCTCGTGAACCTGGGTGAAGAAGAAGGAAAGGGGAATATCCTGGCCCAGGCTGCTTACCCGCTGCTGAAAGAGAATAAGCTGATTAATTTTACCGGCAACATTGAAGGCCGCGACATCCTGATGACCAAGGCCGATGTATTGGTTTGCGAAGGATTTACGGGTAACGTGGTGCTGAAACTGGCCGAAAGCATTTATGATATCGTAAAACGCCGTAACATTCACGATGAACACTTTGACCGATTTAATTTTGAACAATACGGCGGCGTTCCCGTACTCGGCGTTGCAAAACCTGTAATCATCGGCCACGGTATTTCCCACGCCATGGCATTCAAGAACATGATCCGTATTGCCAGCCGCATGCTGGAGATTGACCTGATGGGAAAGATGAAAGCGAGTTTTTTAGAACAGGCCTGATATAAGATATAAAGAATTGGAGCTGAAAGAGCCAATTAAGAATTTCACCCGTCAATGTTTTTCCACCGGTATCGTTACAAATATTTCACAGCCCTTACCGGGTGAAGAATTCAGCATAAACTTACCCGACAATGATTCGGCTCTTTTCCGGATATTATTAAGTCCGATGCCGTTCCTGAGGGCCTTTACATCGAACCCTTTGCCGTTATCAGCAACCCGCAGGTTGATGGAGCCGTTTACCCTTGTCACCGCAATATCTATCTTTCCGGCATCGGCATACTTGATTATATTTTTCATCTGCTCCTGTGCAATCCGGTACAGGTTTATCTGAACCTCATCGCTGGCCTTATTGCAGATTTCATCAAAGTTGAAATCCACTTTAAACCGGTTATCCGGGTTAAAATCCTTGACCAGGTTTTTAAACGCATTCTCCAGGGAGATGTTATCAAAAGACGCAGGGGCCAGTTCGTGCGACAGTTTCCGCAATTCTTCAATAGCATCTGTAATATACCCCCGGCCTGTTTCAATGAACTCAAGGGTTTCCTTTCTGTTCATTTTCTCATTTTTGATCATACTCAGTACCAGCAATGCACTTGCCAGCACCTGGTTCACATTATCATGCAATTCGGCACCGATGTACTGGCGTTCTTTCTCCTGTGTATCAATGATGGCTTTCGACACCCGCATATTCTCTTCCACTTCGGAACTGATATCCTGCATGGCGCCGATCATCCTGCAGGGCTCATTGTTTGAATCAAATATCACGTAGGCCCTGTCAAAAACATACTTATACGTTCCGTCGGCGCAGCGGAACCGGTAGGTGAGCTGGAATTTCTGTAACCCCTTTTCAAATACCTCTTCCACTATTTCAGTTACCCGTTTAAAATCATCCGGGTGCAGCTTTTCATTCCACCAGTTAACCACGTTGGACACTTCCGAAGCCTGGTACCCGAATGTATTACTGATACCTTCATTATAAAGCATCGTATTATTTATTATATCCCAGTCCCAGATGGTATCGCTGGTGGCCTGCGAAAGAATATCGTAGCGTTCAATGGCCGACCTTATTTCCTGTGTTCTTTCCATTACCCGCAATTCAAGCTCGTCGTTCATCTTCTTGAGGACTGCAGCGGCTTTTTCTTTTTCAACATTATCAGACCTTACCTTACGTGAGAACACGATCAGCAACAGAACGATACCGGCGATTACGATCAATAATACCCGCTGGAGGCTTATCACACTATCGGTGTTGGCATCCCGGTATCTCCGGAGCATAATATTTCCACTCTCCTGCATTTTATCCACCAGCAGCCGTATACGGTCTGTATACAACCGGCCTTCACTGATCTCTACGGTTTTCCTGGTGGCATCAGCTCCGGTTACCTGGTAGTTCAATATCTCATTTTTGGAAAAGACTATTCGTTTATCAATGAGTTCAGATAAGGAATCGGTATATGCTTTTTGAGCAGGATGATAACGTGTTAGTTTTTTCAGCGAATTCAACCCGTTATATATGCGGGTTTCCAGCTGCTCCCGCTGGTCAAGGAAACTTTTTTGGCCGGTAAGAATATATCCCCTGAACCGGGATTCGTTATCCAATGCCGACTGGAGGGTCTTTTTGGAATAACTCATTATATCTTGTGTATTTCTGATCCATATACCGGTCCGGATCACCTGGCTGGTCTCATAAATGGTAATACCCAAAAATATGATGAGGAAGACCAAAAGCAATTGAATGCCCCTGCTATAATTTCTGGCAGCGGAAACCCTGAATTTCATAGATATGTGATTCTTGCTAAACAGCCAGGATCATTGCTGGCGGTCTGCGGTAAACATCCAAAAAAGCGTGTTTTCACTCTGTAACGTATAAAAAAGGGATTGTATTGCAGGCAGGGGTATTTTTATATTCAGCCAACCGGAAGCAGGGCCGGGCGAGACAAGGACAATCGTCAAAAACAGGTACAAATCACCTGATCCTGATCTGCATATCTTTCAACCCCTTCTCCTTAAAATATTCCAGCAATTCCCTGGAATCATCTCCCCCTTTGGTTGCATGATGCAGTAATGTAAACCCATGCGCACCTTTCCCGTTGATCAGGGCAGGATATTTTTCAAGAATAGCTTTTACAATCGCCGTTTCACCCAGCATGGTAAGTACATAAATATTCGGCCTGGCGCCCTGGCTGATCAGGTAACGGGCAATCTCCTTATTACCCAGGTGCCCCGCTCCTTCGATCGCTTCTTCAAAATCGCCATTACCCCAATCGTATCGGCAGTAAAGCAGGTTTGGATATTCTGCCAGCATCTCTCTGCAACGGTCGGGTTTGCTATGCCCGGCGATCACAAATTCTTTAACCGTCTCCAGTTTATATGGTTCAGGCTCGGGATGGCGGGAGAAAGAATTCAATGGATCGAACATCAGTGCTGTTGCACCGGCTGCGGTATTAAGAAGAAATTTTTTTCGGTTCATGATAAATTGATTTTATGTGCTACAAAATAACCTGCTCCGGATCCGTATGCAAAAGGAAAATGATAAATGGCAGGTGAATGGATCATTTATTTACCGGAAAGATATTTGCAAATGTCCGTTTAATACAGCAGCGACAAGGGCTTTCAGCGTATGTTGCACCACCCGTAAGCCTCGTGAGCCATTCAGCTACTGGCACAATTTTACACCGTTCCTGCCATACTTTATTATTGCCCTTTATCCCGATTTATATTCTTCGTGCCGGATGATTCATCATTTTTACACAGCCATTTAATTAAAGTATACGCCAAAACATTAGTCATGAAAACAACCCTGTTATCCATTGCAGCCTTATTGTTGTGCATGGTACTTCCTGCACAGAACAAATCCGGGGCAATATCGGGCAACATTGTAACCGCCGATAAAAGACCCGTTGAATCAGCCACTATTCAGTTATTAAAAGCCGACAACAAGGCGCTGGTGAAAACTGCCATCACCGGTAAAGACGGGCATTTTTCTTTTGAAAAACTTGCCGAAGGAAAATACCTTGTCAGCACATCTGCAGTGGGCTTTGCCAAAAAAATGAGTGACCCCGTTGAAGTAACGGCTGCCAAACCGGATGTGGAGCTGGCGGCCATTGAAGTGAGCAGTCAGCAAAAAGCTATGGAC
>DMRT01000216.1 GCA_003455235.1 Chitinophagaceae bacterium | reverse complement strand
GTCTGAAACCTATTTACAGTCTTAACCAGCTCACCACGCTGCCGAAAGTATTTCACATCGATCTGCCGGTGGCATTAAGCAGTGAGATATTGAAATGCAAAACACCCGAAGCCATTGAGCAGGTGGGAACCGAGTGGCTGCTTGCCCAGTCGCAGGAACTGAAAAAAGCCGGCGTGCCCATCCTGCATTATTATACCCTTGGCCGGCCGCACATAGTGGGTAACGTGGTAAAACAACTTCTTTAAAAACAAAACCCTCCATAACACGGAGGGTTTTTCGTTTTCATAAGGGGTAGTATTATTTACCCAGGGGAATGCCTACCGAGAAACTAAGGGTTCGGTATTTATTCTTATCGTTCTGCGAATTATTTCCTTCAGTGGAATTTATTTTAGCCAGCCCCAGCCCGTAATTCACTTTTAGTATCAGGTGTTCAAATTCAAAACCACCGCCGAAGTTTAAACCAAAATCAAAACGTTTCAGTTTGTTGTAGGCTGCATCATCCTGCTGGGAAGTAAACGGATCGTCGTTGCTGAACTGAATGGTTTCGGTGGAAGAAGAAGTGAGTGGCCCGATCTTCGATTCCCGTTTTGATTTTCCGCCCACACCCATGGCGATATAGGGTCCCGCATGAAAAAAAACACCAGAAGATTTATCAACCGGAATTTTCACCACGGCATTCAGCGGCGCCTGTATGTAATACGGGTTGAATGTTGATTTTACATAATCATTACCGCCGTTGAAATAGGTTTCGGCTTTGGAGCCATTGCCGGTGAACAACAAGCCGGTTTCAATGTCCAGCTCTTTTGATAAACCCCAGCGCCCCATAATACCGGCATTGAACGAAGCAAGAATATTGTTCTTTTCCGTTTGCCCGTCATTGGTACGGGTGATGTTGGCCAGGTTAAGCCCGCCCTGTAAATAAATCTGCGCATGTGTGGAAAAAGAGAAAAGGAGGAGTACAATCCCCGTAGTAAGGATCTTCATATCGTTGCGTTTGAGTTAAGCAATGCGGCCTTAAAGAACAGGCCTGTTTCTGTTAAACCCATTTACGCAAAAAACCTGCCAACAGTTTTTGAAGGCAGGTTTTAAAACGGTAATAATATTGTCATTATTTAAGTAACGACTGGAAAACCGACTCGTTCACTTTAACCGGGTATTTCTTTTTTAATTCATTGATCCATTTTTCTTCCAGTATGTTCTGGTAATCGTTGATCACCAATCCGCGTGCTTCTTCAAAGCTCCGCTGCATGCCATCGGCATACTGGCGGATTACTTTTGCAAAACCCGACGAGCCATCCTGTTGGTTCACCGATATGCCGGAGATGGTTCCTGCCGGCGCTTTTGGATCAATGCTGATGGGGATCTGCGAAAGTTCAAACCGCCCTGAATCTGCCTGGATGCTGTTATTGGCTTCTTCCACGATCTTCTTCCAGTCTTTTCCGCTCTTTAAGGCGGCCTGTGCGCCATCGGCAATGGTTTTATTGAAACAATTAAACAGGATGATATCGGCGCTGGCGGTCCAGAGGTATTTATTTTTATTTGTATTGTAGTGCTTGACCAGGGCGCTGGTATCGGCTGCGGCATTTCCCCATACATTTCTTTCCATGATCTCAAAAAGCACGTTACCATCTTTAAACTCCTGCATCTGATACCTGAACTCACTGTTGAATTCCTCCAGGTGTTTTTTATAATAATCCAGGGTGGCGGTGGAAACAAATTTTTCGAGCAGGGCAGCATTGCTTTCGTTCTGGTACAATTCAGGATTGCCTTTATAGCTTCTTATAAAATCCAGCCATTCTTTACCCTGCAGCTTTGCTTTGCCCGAACTGTAAATGGTCTTATCGCTGATGGAATATTTATCGGTTGCCGCTTCCGGATTAGCAATCACGCTATCAGCATAACGGAAGAGCTCCTGATCAGGCACCCCCCCGGTTCTTTTAAAGCCAACCTGTTTCTGTACTTCTTTTGCAAACAGCTCTTTGGCAATATTGACCCTTGAATCCTGCTGAATTTTCTGCTTCAGGTCGAACAATACTGTGGCATCGTTACGGTCGGCAGAAACGGCGGTATGAGAAATGCGTTTTACAATGTGGTACCCGTACTCGGTCAAAAACGGTTTGCTGATCTCCCCGTCGCGGCTGAGTTTGAATACTTCGTTTTCAAATGCCACCTGGTATCTTCCCGAACCGAATTCAGGAAGCTCCCCATTATTGCCATAAGTCAATTTATCATCGCTGAACTGGCGGGCAGTCAGCCCAAAGTCGGCGCCGTTCTGCAGCAGCTGGTAAACCGAATCAGCCTTTTTCTCCATCGCAGGTTTATTAATACCCTGTTGCTCGGGTGGCATGGCAAGCAGTATTTGCGCCACTTTCCATTTACCAACGGCGGCCCTTTCTTCCACCACTTTAAAGATATGCCAGCCGTTTTTCGACCGGTAGGGCTTGTTCACTTTGTCTTTGCCCAGGCCATAAATGATATTCTCATATTCATATGGAACCGAGAAAACGGTAATGAAGCCAAGGTCGGATTGGCGGATGCTTTCACCGCCGGCGGCTTCCACCTGTTTTGCATAATCTGTTTTGCCTGCGCTCAGAGAAGAATAAAGGGCGGTTATTCCCTTGTACGCTTTCAGGGTATCTTCTGGTTTGGCGTTATTGCCAATGGCGGCAAAGAAATGAAGTACATGAAGGTCTTTCTGGCTCCTGTCGAAGGCTTCGTTCAGCAGGCTGTTCAGCGCCTTTTCGTTGTTAAGATACCCTTCTTCAATCTGCGTACGGAAACTTTGTGCATCGTACTGAAGCTGGGGCAGTGTATCCAGCTTCATGTCCATTGCCGCATTCACCTTTAATTTGAATTTGATATACAGGTCAAGGTATTCCCTTAATGCTTTTTCCTTGTCGGTGTCCGGCGTTTTGTTCTTGTTGTATGCACGAAGGAATTCTTCCTTGTCGACTGATTTATTGCCGTAGCTGAACAGCGTTTGCGAAAAAGCCGTGGCTGCTCCAAGAGAGAAGGCAACGAATAAACAGATTTTTTTCATCAGCGGTTTGTTTTAGTTCGAAGAAGGTGATTTCCATTTCACCTCCAGCAGGTCGTTCAGTTGTTCCCAGGTAAGTTTTTTAGCGATGATGCGCTTTTCTTTATCCAGCAGGAACAAGGTTGGTGTCATGGTCACATCATACAGTTGGCGGAAGCTGGGCCGTTGTTCAGCGGCGTTTTTTGCTTCGGCTTCTTTGGTCTGGTACACGTGTGTCCATTCGCCCAGGTTGTGGCTGCGGATAAACTCGTTCCAGGCCGGTATGATGTTGGCGTCCTTGCCATCGGGTGTTAATACGCCGTATATTTTCACGTTGTGTTTTTTCCAACTGGCTTTGTAAACTGAGTCCAGCTTAGGAACCACTTCTTTACAATGCCCGCAGTTGGGATCCCAGAAACACACAATGGTATAATCGGCTTCCAGGTTATATAAAGAAGAGGGCTTATTGCCTGCATCCAGCATTTCCAGGTCCGCTGCCTTGTCGCCGATAAGGTTCGACATGAGCATGTATGCCCGCCGGCTGATGGCGTCCATCTGGGTTTCATTCAGCCAGTTGCTGAGGCCCTTGCTGTGGTATTTTTCAAACAGGTGAACGAATACGGCATCCTGGCCCATGTACTTGGGATTGATGAACTCATCGGTAAGCCAGTTGAGCAGGAATTTATACATCTCCGGCGCCGAACGGGCCAGCAGTAATTTATAGTCCACATCCTTGATAATGCTGTCGGGCGCCGGCGAAATGATCTCCCGGTAATAACGTTCCAGCTTTCTGAGGAAGAAGGGCGTGCGGATGATGCGGTCGTCCATAAAGGTGATGCCATCCCAGTAATGCTTCTTGTACTCGTAATAATTATTCAGCGAATCCTGTTTGGTTACGGGCACTTTGGATGGAACCGGCGGCTCTTTCATGGCTTTCAGCAAAGCTGCCATCATGGAAGCAGGCTGGTTTTTAATAATGCCCTCCCGGTAATCGTTCAACTGCCTGTTGTACAGGTTGTAGTTTTTTTCGTGCAGGACCGAATCTTCCCTGGTAAGGGAGGCAGCATAACCGCTACGCTCCTGCTGTATCAGCCGCCCTTTGGCCGCTGCAAATTTCTGGTACTGGTCGTACAGAATATTTTCTTTTGAACCCGTAACAATGGTTTTGTTAACCAGGTCCGTGGTGTCGGCGGTTACGGAAATAACCTGTTCTTTATCAACCAGGAATTCGGTTCTGATTCTGTTTCCCGGAAAGAAGATGGCATAAATGCCGGGTGGAAGTTTGTTGGCTCCTTTAAAAACTGCCGTGCCCTTGTTGCTGATGGCGGCAGAGTCGGCCACGTTGAAATTGCTCCCCATATAATAGGTGAGGTACGTAATACCGCTGGTGAAATTGGGTGTTTTAAGGGAGATCTGGTATCCCTGCCCGCAAACGGCATTAAAAACGCCCAGCGAAATAAGAAGTGTATGGTATTTTTTCATGGTGATTAAAGGATAGCAAATGTATCTAAAATCAGCGGTTATTCGGCAACGGGGCCGTTTCCGGCAGTTTAACAATTACAAATCGTTAACAAAACAAATACTGGCGATATATGCGGTATTTTTGCCGCCGTGAGAAAAAAAAACAAGAAACTGATACTGGAAAATATCCCGGTTACCGGCTACGCAGCTGAGGGCAAGGCGCTGGCCAGGCAGGATGGAAAGGTGATCTTTATTTCGGGGGCTGTGCCCGGCGATGTAGCCGACATCCTGGTTACCAAAAACAAAAAAGACTGGGCCGAAGGCCGTGCCCTTGAGATCAAAGAGTTCTCAAAAGAACGGGTGGAGCCTTTCTGCAGGCATTTTGGGGTTTGCGGCGGCTGCAAATGGCAGATGCTTCCTTATGAAAAACAGCTGGCCTATAAACAGCAGGAAGCGGAGCAGCATTTAAAACGGATCGGCAAGGCCGAGCTTCCGCCCATACTGCCCATTGCCGGTAGCGATCAAACGGTTCATTACCGGAATAAACTGGAATTCACCTTCAGCAACCGGCGGTATTTATTACCCGAAGAAATGGAATCGGAAGCCGTTATCCGGGAGGGCGCCCTGGGTTTTCATGTACCCAGGATATTTGATAAAGTGATCGACATTGAAGAATGCTGGCTGATGGCTGATGTGAACAACCGAATCCGAAATACCATCCGGCGCTTTGCCCTTGAACAGGGATTCAGCTTTTATGATATTAAAGAACATAGCGGGTGGTTGCGTAATATCATCATCCGCCTGTGCAGTACCGGCGAGCTGATGGTGAACATCTGCCTGAATAACGAGGTGGAAGAAGACCGGAAAAAACTGCTGGATCACCTGCTGAAAGAAGTGCCGGAAATCACCACGCTTTTATACACCATCAATCCAAAATGGAACGACAGTATTCATGACCTTATGCCGCAGGTATATTCCGGGAAAGGATACGTGATTGAAAAACTCGAAGACAAACAATTCAAAATTTCAGCTAAATCGTTCTTTCAAACCAATACCAGGCAGGCAGAAAAACTATACAGGATTACCCGTGATTTTGCCGGGCTAACAGGAACCGAAACCGTCTACGACCTGTATTGCGGCACCGGCAGTATCGGCATATTTGTGAGCGGGCAGGCCAAAAAGATAATCGGGGTGGAAGTGATTGAAGAAGCCATTGAAGATGCCCGGGAAAATGCGGCACTTAATAATATCAGCCATGCCGCATTCTTTGCCGGCGATGTGATCAATGTATGCAATGATGCGTTCTTTGCCGAGCACGGAAGGCCTGATGTGGTGATCACCGATCCGCCACGTGCCGGCATGCATGAAAAACTGGTGAACAAACTGCTGGAAATGGCAGCGCCCAAAATTGTTTATGTAAGCTGTAATACCGCCACCCAGGCAAGAGACATTGCCCTGCTGGGTGAAAAATATTCCGTGGAAAAAATACAGCCCGTGGATATGTTTCCCCACACCCATCACATTGAATGCGTGGTGCTGCTGAAACTGAAATGATATTTAACCGCTAAATTTGTAACATGTCGTACAATCAATACGGGAACAGTTATAACCGCACCACACCGGTGGTGCTGAACCTTATCATCATCAATGTGCTGGTATTCGTTATACAAATGGTATTCGACGGGCCCGACCAGGCGATCACCGCCAGGCTGGCACTTTTTCCCTATGATTCAGGATTTTTTAAACCCTACCAGCTGGTAACACATATGTTCACCCACGGAGGTATTGGTCATATTTTCTTCAACATGTTTGCCCTGTGGATGTTTGGCACCATGCTGGAGCGGGTATGGGGGCCAAAGCGTTTTTTCATTTTCTATTTTATCTGCGGACTGGCGGCTGCCCTTGCTCACCTGCTGCTGGAAAACTCAGCCGCCGTGGGTGCTTCGGGTGCCATCATGGGCCTGTTTGCAGCCTTTGCTTATTTATTTCCCAATACCGAATTGTACCTTTTCCTGGTACCTATTCCGGTTAAAGCAAAATATGCCGTGGCAGTAATGGCAGCGATTGACCTGTTTGGCGGTGTATCTTCCACCGGGAGTAATATTGCGCATTTTGCACACCTGGGCGGACTGGCCATGGGTTTTATCCTGGTGCTGATCTGGAACAAAAGCAATAAAAAAACGTTCTATTAACACGAGCAGCTGGTTGCACCAACTGTTTGTACTTTTGAAACATTAATACATCAATCATCATGGGAGAAGCAGACCGGTACCAGGAATACCGGATACAACGGAGGCGGTTTACATTGGGTCAGCCGGGCAATTCGCTGATGTGGCTTTTTGCACTCAATGTGGTTCTCTTTCTGGTATTGCTGCTGATTAAAACCGGTATTGCGGTTGACACCCATTCGGAAACAGTGTTTTATTCAACAGTGCTTAACTGGTTTCAGTTACCGGCCGGCATGGATAAATTATCCGGAAGGCCCTGGACCATCCTGTCTTACATGTTCAGCGATGTTTCTGTTATCCGGATCTTCAGCAATATGCTCTGGCTTTGGGCTTTTGGATCGGTGCTGCAGGCCCTTACCGGCAACAGAAAACTCATTCCTGTTTACCTCTACGGCGGTTTTTCCGGCGCCTTATTCTTTATACTGACAGCAAACCTTATTCCCGCCACGTCAACCACCATCAACGAAATGTGGCTGCTGGGCGCCAACCCGGCCATCATGGCTGTTGCAGTTGCTGGTACCATGATTTCACCAGGCTATCGCTTTTTTGCACATATCAACGGGGGTATACCGCTGTGGGTGATTACATTGGTATATGCAGGCATCAACCTGGCGTCGGTTTACCGGCTTCCCCCGGCTTACCCGCTCAGTTACCTTGGTGGTGCTTTTGCCGGTTTTTTGCTGGTAGTGCTGCTGCGCAGGAACATAGACGGCTGCTCCTGGATGAACGGCCTGTATAACTGGGTATTGAACCTTTTTAATCCTGATAAAAGCCGGAAAGAACATTCGGTGAAGGAAAAAGTATTTTATAATACCGGCAACCGTGCTCCCTTTCATAAAACATCCAACATCACCCAGCAGCGGGTGGATGAGATACTGGATAAGATCAGCCAGAAAGGGTACCATCATCTCACCAAAGAAGAAAAAGAAATTTTAAAACGGGCCAGCGAAGAATAAGCCCCGCCGCCGGCCCTTCTTTCACATGCTTTTTTTATTGCTTCGCATTATCTTTATGCAATGGCCAAAGGATTTCTTCGCAGGCAAACCCGGCGCATCCTCATCATTGCTAACGTGGCGGCTGCCATTCTTTTTTTATTGGGCAGTTACAGCTACCTGTTCAGTCCCCGCCTCTTCTGGCCGGTTGGCATGCTGAACCTTACTGCCTTTTATTTTTTTTTAGTACTGGTTGCCTTCATCATTTTCTGGCTCATTGTAAGACCACGCCGGGCGCTTATTTCCGCCGTAGCCATCCTGCTGGCTTATAAACCCATGACCCGGGTACTGCCCCTCCGCCTTTCGCATTCATTCACAGCACAAAAAGACAGCAGCAGCATCCGGGTGATGACCTGGAACGTGGCCCAGTTCAATGTGCTGGACGACCGGAAGCACCCCGGGGTGAAGAATGATATGATCAGCCTGGTGAATTATTACCAGCCCGACATAGCCTGCTTCCAGGAAATGGTGGCGGAAGACAGCACGGTAAGAGATCATGGACATATTGATGAATTTCTGAAGAAGCTTCATTTTCCCGGCTACTTCTATTCGTACAACGTGAAGGAAGATTTCTGGGGATATGCCCATTTTGGCATCATCATTTTTTCCCGGTACCCCATTGTTCGCAAACAAACAGTTTCCTTCTATCCCAACGACTACAATTCCATTTTCCAGTACATCGATGTGCTGAAAGGCGAAGACACCATCCGGGTATTCAACATTCACCTGCAGTCGCTGCGGTTCAGCCGGGCCAACCTCAAATACATTGATGATCCCACGATTGAAGAAGACAAAACACTCAAGGAATCAAAAAGCATCCTGGGAAAATTCAAACGGGGATTTTTAAAGCGGCAGATACAGGCCGACCGCATCCGGGCCGAAGTGGATAAAAGTCCATACCCGGTAATACTGGCCGGCGACTTCAACGATCTGCCCAACAGCTATGCCTGTCAAACCATCGGCGGAAACATGAAAAATGCGTTTGTGGAAAAAGGGGCCGGGCTGGGCCGTAGTTTCACCGGAATTTCCCCGGTGCTGCGGATTGATAATATTTTCGCCGGCAACGAATTCGGAATAAAGCAATACCAGCTGGTTAAAAAGAAGCTGAGCGATCACTTCCCCATCCTGGCCGACCTGCAATTGAACAAAAAGTAATACCTTCGGCCTCTTACATGAAAGCAACCGCACCATACCGCTTTTTCTGTTGCCCTTGCGGCATCGCTTAATATCTTTGTAATAATTTACATCCCGTTTTCTTATTTACTGTTTGCGGTTATGGCATAACCCGGCTTCAAACAATAAACATCAAACAACACCATGCCATTAAAAATATATAACACACTTACCCGGGAGAAAGAAACATTCAGCCCCATTGTGCCGGGTCACGTGGGTATGTACGTATGCGGGCCCACCGTTTACAGCGACGTGCATTTAGGCAACTGCCGCACTTTTATTTCCTTCGATATCATTTACCGGTACCTGAAATACCTGGGATATAAAGTGCGCTATGTACGCAACATCACCGATGCCGGACACCTGGAAGGCGACCGCGATGAGGGGGATGACAAGTTCAGTAAGATTGCCCGTCTGCAGCAGCTGGAGCCGATGGAAATTGTACAGAAGTATACGCTGGGCTTCCGGCATGTGATGCAGCTCTTCAACAACCTTCCCCCGTCCATTGAACCGACCGCCACCGGCCACATTGCCGAACAAATTGAAATGACCAGGCAGATCATTGCTAATGGCTATGCTTATGAAGTGGACGGAACGGTTTATTTTGATGTGGAAAAATACAGCAAGGAACAACCCTACGGCATTTTAACCAACCGCAAACTGGAAGACCTCCTCGAAGGAACCCGGGAGCTGGGCGGGCAGGATGAAAAAAGAGGCCGCCTTGATTTTGCCCTATGGATAAAAGCAAAGCCCGAGCACCTGATGCAATGGCCCAGCCCCTGGGGCATGGGATTCCCCGGCTGGCACATTGAATGCTCAGCAATGAGCGGGAAATACCTCGGACAGAAATTCGACATACACGGCGGCGGAATGGACCTGGCCGCCACACACCATACCAACGAAATTGCACAAAGCCAGGCCTGCTATCACACCAGCCCGGCCAATTACTGGATGCATACCAATATGCTTACTGTAAACGGAACCCGGATGAGCAAATCGCTGGGCAATGGATTTTTACCGGAAGAATTATTTACAGGCAATCACAAGCTGCTTGATAAAGCTTATTCGCCCATGACCGTCCGGTTCTTCATGCTGCAAACGCATTACCGCAGTACTCTTGATTTCAGCAACGAAGCGCTGCAGGCTTCAGAAAAAGGATTGAAACGGTTATGGGATGCGTATGAGGTATTAAAAAAATTAATACCGGCCGGTAAACAGGCAGCAACGGATGCAGAGCTGGACAGCAAAGTGAACAAGCTTGTGAATGAGTTTGATGAGTTCATGAACGACGATTTCAATACCGCTAAAGTACTGGGCAGCATGTTTGAACTGGTGCCGGTGATCAACTCCATCAAAGACGGGCTGGTAAAAGCCGATGCCCTTTCCGCTGAAACACTGGCATTGCTGCAGCAAAAATTCAAAGCATACCTGGAAGATATTTTCGGGCTGAAAAACACAAATACAGACAGCGGCAAGCTGAATGAAGTGATGGACCTTCTGATTGACATCCGCAAGGAAGCAAAGGCGAAAAAAGACTTTGCCACCAGCGACAAGATACGTAACCAGCTGGCCGCCGTTGGTATTAACCTGAAGGATGAGAAAGGGGGTGAGATGAGCTGGGGACTTGAATAAATTGTTTTACCACAGCCGACCACTGATTAATACCACAGATACACAGACATAATTCTGCGTTGATCTGTGAAACCAATCTGTGTTATCTGTGGTTATTATTTTAACTATGGAGCATATACCACATCTCTCGAAAGACAAAAAACTCAAAAAGGTTATCGACCTGCAGAAGCCATTAGTGCTTGCGAAGAGAAACAATGTCTGTATCTACCTCTGCTACTCCATCATGAGCCAGCAACTAAGCACCAAAGTGGCGGATGTATTTCACCGCCGCTTCATTGATTTGTATGGAGGCTATGAACCCACCGCCGAACAGGTGGTAACCACGTCATTTGAAACACTACGCGGCATCGGTCTCAGTAATGCCAAGGCAAATTATGTGTTGAACGTATGCCGTTTCTTTATTGATGAACAGGTAACGGATGAGAAACTTCATGTAATGAGTAATGAAGAGGTGATTGAATGTCTTACAAAGATCAAAGGTGTTGGAAAATGGACGGTTGAAATGATACTGATGTTTGCACTGGGAAGAGAAGATGTGTTTTCGGTGGATGACCTGGGTATTCAGCAGGCGGTTTGTAAATTATACAGGATCGACCCGGAGAATAAAAAGGCAATGAAAGAAAAGATGCTGGCCGTTTCAAAAAAATGGAGCCCCTATCGTACGTATGCCTGCCGGTATTTGTGGGGATGGAAGGACAATGCGCCGGAACCGAAGGCTAAGAAAGACGCTAAGAGCAAAACGGAGAAAAAGAGTGTGAAAGAGAAGAGTGAAAAGACCAAGAATGGAAAAGAGAGCAAGCGAAGAACAAAAACGGCGAAAGCAAAAACACCCGTAAAAAGGAAAAGAGCATAGACCCTTTTGGCCTCTTAGCCAAAATTTATTTCCCCAACAATCTGCTCCAGGTATTTTTTATCTGTATCATCAAACTGCGACAGCAGTTCACTATCCACGTCCAACACCCCCAGCACTTCATTATTACGGATAACCGGCACTACGATCTCGGACTTAGATAAACTGCTGCAGGCAATGTGTCCCGGAAATTTTTCTACGTCATCAACAATCAGCGTTTCGGCTTTTTGCCAGGCAGCACCGCAAACACCCCTCCCTTTTTTAATTCTTGTACAGGCTACCGGCCCCTGGAACGGACCAAGAACCAGTTCTGTATCGCTGGAAGCGGGAACGGGCTTCACTAAATAAAATCCAACCCACAGCCAGCCGAACTGTTCTTTCAATGCTCCGCAGATATTGGCAAGGTTGGCAATAAGATCGGGTTCGCCTTCTGTTAATGCGTTTATTTGGGGAATAAGGGATTGATAAACCTCTTCTTTGCTACCCTGTATGATTGTTAGATCTTCTGCCATACTGCAAAGATAAGAAGAGCGGGCTCCTTATTTTGTCTTCGCCAAGACCATATCGCTGTATGAAACGGAACAATAGTCGCCGGGCTGAATGCCAAACAGCTCCGCAAACTGATTACATTGGGCCTGTAGCTTTTCTTTCCCGATACTGCCCTCCTTGTCAATGGCTTCCACTTCCAGGAACGTTCCCAAACCGTCCACTGTATCAAAATGAAATTTGACGTTGTCGATGAAGTAAATCCGTCTTCTTTTATCCACCACCGCTTTAACGCCAAGTGTTTTTATAAGAATCTCCTTCAGCGCCTTATCGGGTTTGTGATGATATAACAGCACATGGCTTGCCTTGGCGCCTGCCATGTCCTCCCGCTCATAATGGATCAGCGCATGTTCAATATTGCCTTCCCGGAGTTTTAATCTTCCGGACGCAACATGGAAATAGGTATCCACCTGGTGATCCTCGCCAATAAACAATGGATTGTGTTGCTGAAGCAGGGTTTCTGCTTCCGCCAGCCTGCAGGTAATCGCTTTAAATTCGATGTTGAGATGCGCCATGCACCAAAGGTAAGCAGTAACTGTGCGGATTGCTTCCCGGTGTGCCCGAAAGAATTCTTCCTGAAAAGAATATTAACCAGCCATGACTTCAACGGGCAGGTTGTTAAACACCTGCAAGCCATTATAGTTTACTTCCCAGGTAACCGGGATTGCTTTTTTAAGCATATGGCTAACGCCACAGTATTTCTCCTGTGATGTGGTAACTGCATCGAGCGCAGCTTCCTTGTTGGCCTCATCTCCTGTAAAATCGTAAGCAATATGTACAGATACGTATTCAATGGGAGCCTGTTTACTCAGTTCGCCGGTTACGCGGATGTTAAGATCATTCACCTCTTTGGCTGCTTTACGGAGGATGGCCACAATGTCCATACCCGTGCAGCCCGATAAGGCAGTGAGTACAAACGGTTTTGGTATGGGGCCGTGATCTTCGCCGCCCACCCGTTCCGGAGCATCCATAATAATGGTGTGGCCGTTTACTAGTGAATTGAATTGCATTTTACCCATCCATTGGGTTTCTATCTGGTGTTGTGCCATGATGTGTATATTTATAACACAAAACTATACTGCAAACATCCGGCAAATGGTGATAAATGTTACAAAAGCCGGAATGAAGAACTTCAGATAAATTGATTTTTTGCAGGATATATGTTTTATTCATTCTGTAATAAAAAAATACCAATGGCATATAAAAAAATACCACTAAAACAACGACCGCTTGATATTGCCCTGGTTGTATTTTTTGTAATCAATTTCTTCCTCGTCACGTATATGATCGATATCGAGCAATTGGTGATCACCGATCCCGGAAATTTTAAATACCCTGTCTGGCCACCGAAATGGATGGTAGACCTTGTGCATTGGTATGGAAGGAATTTTGATCCGGTGCTGATGGCCCGGCCGGCCTGGTGGCGGGCAACCATCTGGATCGACAGCCTGTTCTTTGGTCCTTTTTACCTGGTTGCCACGTATGCATTCATTAAGGGTAAGAACTGGATCCGTTTCGGCGCCATCATCTGGGCATCGGTGATGATCACCAATGTTACCATCATTTTGTTTGAGGAAATAAACGGGCAATATGCAACACCAGAGTTAGGCAGGGTGTTGATGGCCAATGCTGCCTGGCTTATATTCCCGGCGATTGTGCTGTACAGGATGTGGAGATCGGTTCATCCGTTTTCAAAAGAAGAATAAAAAACTGCCCCACCAACAGGAGGGGCAGCACGCAAAAGATTAAATACTATATTATTTTACCAGCTTCAGTTCATCAATGATGTTTTTGGCGCCGCCGAGTTTGTCGATGCACCAGAGCACATAACGTACATCCACGCAGATGGTACGGTTGAGGTCTTTGTCGAATGCGATCTTATGGCTGAGCGCTTCGTAGTTGCCATCAAAGGCGAGACCAAGCAGGTTACCATTGGCATCAATAACAGGAGAGCCTGAATTGCCACCGGTAATGTCGTTGGTGGTGATAAAGGTTACCACCAGGTCGTTCTTGGCTTTGTCGATGTACTGGCCAAAATCTCTTTTCTTCAGCAATTCAATCTGTTTGGAAGGAAGATCGAACTCATAATCACCGGGAACGTATTTTTCGAGAATGCCCTTGGCGGTGCACACGTAATCATAGAACACCGCATCCCTGGGGCGGTAGCTTTTTACATTTCCATAACTGACCCGCATGCTAAAGTTGGCATCGGGATACATTTTGTTTACGGCTGCGGGGTTCATTTCCATAATGCCTTTCATGTAGCTTCTTCCGAGCTCATTATTGCGGTTAACAAACTGCGTATATAAAGGAGCATACTTGCCGGTGTAATTTTTGATGAAGGCCGAAGCAAATGCAAATGCCGGGTCTGCCTGCAGCACAGCGCCATCAGGGTTCGATACAAACGCATTCCATTTGGCATCGTCGATCAGCATGGTTTTGGTAAACACATCATGCGCCCATTTTTTATAAGTGGCTTCGTCTTTCAGGTCGCCATAGCTGGATTTTAAACCTTCATAAAAACCAATGGGATGCTGACTCTTATCTACGTCGTTGTAAAACATCATACAAACGGCTGCCAGTATCTTTTCATCGCTGGGCAGGTCTTCATGTTCCAGGAATGCTTTGCGGTTGGCGGTGGCTGCGTCGGTTGCTTTTTTTAGATCGGCTGCCGGGGTATTATTCTTCAGTAATTTATCTTCCAGCGAAATGAGGCCACTGGCTGCTGCAATCAAGGGTGAGCCGACAACGCCTTCATTGATGTACTGGCGCAGTTTGCTGTACGGGGTCCAGTTGGCATAGTTCTGTGCATATTCCGCCATCAGGGTTTCATATTCCGGCTTGCCCTTTGCCCAGGCAGTGAATTTATTTTCATAATCCTGCTTCTGTTCGTAGGTGTGGAACTTGATCAGCTGTTTGGTTTCACCATCAAAGAATTTCCAGTAGTTGGCTACGCTGGCATAGTTGTCGGCCAGTTTCAGTTTTACCGCCGGGTCTTTGATCATTTCAGCGTACATAAATTTCAGGCGCATGTCACGCAGGTTTACCAGGGATGGATTCTCAATTTCATTTTTCAGTTTGATGCCATAGCTGGTTTCGTAACGGTTGGTGCTTCCGGGATAACCATAGATCATGGCATAGTCACCGTCTTTAAAACCTTTGATGCTTACGGGTAAAAAATGCTTCGGTTTCAGCGGTACATTGTCTTTGCTGTAGTCGGCAGGCTTTCCGTCTTTGCTTGCATAAACACGGAATACGGAAAAGTCGCCGGTATGACGTGGCCACTCCCAGTTATCGGTATCGCCGCCAAACTTACCCACGCTTTCGGGCGGAGCGCCCACGAGGCGGATATCGCGGTATGTTTTATATACATACATGATGTACTGGTTGCCCTTGAACATGCTGTAGATCCTTCCTGCGAGGCCATTTTCTTTATCGGCTACTTTATCGGTGATGGCTTTGTATACATCGGGCATTTTTTTCACCCGGTCTGCCCAGCTCAGTCCTTTCACCGCTTCTTCCACGTCTTTGGTCACATCCACAATGCGGTCGAGGAACTGTACGGTTAATGTGCTTTGTATTTCCTGGTCCTTATTAAAGGCATAAAATCCATCCCGCAGGTAATTGTGTTCTACGGTACTTGCTCCCGAAATGGCGCTGTAGCCGCAATGGTGATTGGTGAAGATCAGTCCCTGGTCGCTTACAATTTCACCGGTGCAACCGCCGCCGAAAATGAGAATGGCGTCTTTTAACGATGATTTGTTGATGGAATAGAGTTGTTCTTTGGTGAGCTTCAGTCCACGCTTCACCATATCGTTGTACACCTGCTGGCCAAGCAGCATCGGCAACCACATACCTTCATCGGCACTGGCTTTAAACAGGCTGAGTGATAACACAACAGCAATTAAGATCCTTTTCATATAGTTTATTTTTGGACGACAAACGTAGGCATTTTTTAGATACCGATCCTCCAGATACCGCATGAATTATATCAGCTTTCCCGGGACGCAAATTGCTACAGGAACACAGTGTCATACGTGCCCTTTTTTGCGTTTCCGTGTTTCTTGGCAAACCCGTCTGCCGCAGGCAAATCATAAACAAGTGAGGTGTTTTTAACTATATTTGCTCACTTTAACCTTATCACTGCCGATGGCCATAATAGACATCAAGCTTCCCAAATCGATTGCCAGGGCGCTTAATATTCCTATCAGCGATCCCCGGCGGCAGCAGATAAAAGTGCTGAAAAAATTACTCCGCAAGGCACGGTTTACCGAGTTTGGACAGCGTTACCGTTTTGATGATATCCTGCTCAGCAATCATCCCGGGAAAAAATTCCAACAGATGGTACCTGCCTGTGATTATAATAAGATATATGATCAGTGGTGGTACAAGGCCAAGGATGGCATACCTGATGTGTGCTGGCCGGGGGTGATCAAATACTTTGCCCTCAGCAGCGGCACCAGCGATGCCACCAGTAAATACATCCCCATTACCAAAGACCTGATCCGCAGCAATACCATCACCAGCTTTAAGCAGTTGCTGAGCCTTACCAAGTACGAGAACGTACCCAAAAGCGCCGTGGGTAAAGGATGGCTGATACTGGGCGGAAGCACCCAGTTGCAGAAAGGACCCACTTATTTTGCGGGCGACCTGAGTGGCATCCAGCAAAAGAACATTCCGTTCTGGTTCCAGGGCCTGGGTTTGTATAAACCCGGAAAGAAGATTGCCAAAGTAAAAGACTGGGCCACCAAGCTGGAAGAGGTGGTGAACAATGCCCCCAACTGGGACATCGGGTTTATTGTGGGTGTGCCCGCCTGGCTGCAACTGTGTATGGAAAAGATCATTGAAAAGTACAACCTGAAGAACATCCATGAAATGTGGCCCAACCTGGCGTTTTATGTTCACGGCGGGGTGGCGCTGGAGCCCTATAAAAAAGGATTTGAAAAATTACTCGGCAAGCCCATCACCTATATTGAAACCTACCTGGCCAGCGAAGGATTCCTGGCATACCAGAACAGGCAGGGCGCTCATGGCATGCACCTCGCCCTCAACAACAACATGTTTTTTGAATTTGTTCCGTTCGATGATACAAATTTCGACAGCGAAGGAAACATGGTGGAGGAGCCGGAAGCATACATGATTCACGAAATTGAAGAGAATAAAGATTATGCCATCCTCATCAGCACCAATGCCGGCGCCTGGCGCTATGCCATCGGTGATACAGTGAAGCTGGTAGACAGGGAACGCAGCGAAATCGTTATCACCGGCCGCACCAAACATTTCTTAAGCCTGGTGGGCGAGCACCTGAGCGTTGATAATATGAACAAGGCCATAGAGATGGTGAGCGACGAACTGAATATATTCATCCCCGAATTTACTGTAGCCGGTGTGCCCTATGGCAATTTCTTTGCCCACCAATGGTATGTGGCTACCGACGATAAGGCTGATGCCGCCGACCTGCGCAGCCGCATCGATTCAAAACTGAAGGAACTGAATGACGACTACGAAGTGGAACGGCGCCATGCATTAAAAGACGTGCTGGTGACCGTGCTTCCCGAAAAAACCTTTCTCGACTTTATGGAAGCCCGGGGAAAAGTGGGGGGCCAGCACAAGTTTCCACGGGTGCTTAAAGGGAAAATGCTTGAAGACTGGCAGCAGTTCCTGCAGGGGCAGGGCCTGGCATAGTTTTTCTTTCCATTGTTTCATACGATATCAATTTACTGAGGGGCATCCGATGCCCTTTTTCTTTACGCCGAATTTATAGATAATGCCCAGCGACGTGCTGTGGTAATGGTCTTTCAGTTTGGGATTGGCCGACTGGCTGAACCCGTCCAGGTAATCGGTGAAAATAAAACGGTACGAGGTTTCGATGTTTACCGAAAGCCGCTCCGATATGGGATACTCGGCACCCACGCCTACGGGAACCGATAATAAAGCAGGGGAAGTTCCATGTGCTTCATCGGCCGCAAGCCCGGCATAAATATCCGACGATTCGCCAAAGTAAGCCGTGTTCATCCGGCTGTAATCTTTTTGGGTTCGAACAAACGAAACACCGGTACCGGTAAATACATAGGGCTGTATTCCATAATCATCATAATTTCTTCCCCGGATATTCCATACCAGTTGCCCCGAAAATTCAGCGAGGGGGCTGAAGAAATAAAAATTGCGCTGCTGCCAGTATTCGGGTTTGGTATAACGGCTGTCGTTTCCCTGCAGGCTGGCAAAGCTCATGTGCAGCCGGGCCGCCAGGAAATAGTTGATCGGCTTTTTTACAAAAAGCGAAATTCCGGGTTTGATGGTTTTAAACGAACCCAGCGGATCGGGCGTAAGATCACCCTGGTATACATAGAGTCCGCCATTGAGCCCGATGCTCATGTCTTTGTAAAACTGGGCATGGCTGGTACCGCTGATGCAGAACAGGAAGAATACAATGGCTGTGGTTTTTTTGTTTGCTTTCAAGTGAATTGCTTTTTGAGTGTACTGTAATGAAAGCAGCGTTGAGGTAATTAAGTAGCCATGTATTCATGTAGTGTGTTTTTAATCCAAACGGGAAATGGCCACAGCGATTTTGTTTCAAATGTTAAATGATTTATAATAAGAATCCTTCTTACATTTAACCCATGGTTGATGTGATTCTAAAAGGCCTTGCCATCGGGTTGTTGCTGATATTCTCAGTAGGCCCGGTTATATTCACCACCATCAAGCAAAGCATCAATCATGGCCGCCGCGGGGGATTCAGTTTTATTGCCGGTGTATGGCTCAGCGACATCATCTGGGTGGTGCTCAGTAATGGTTTCAGCGAAGCCATTAAAGTGCTGCTCGATTTCAAGATACCGATCGGCATTGCCGGCTGTTTTTTTCTTATCGGAATGGGGATTTATTTTGCTTTCCTGAAAAAAATTGAACCCCGGCGCTTGCAGGAACCCACCGAAATAGCCGGCGACGAGATCACCCCGACCGGTAAAAAGAAAACCAACTATTTTGCCATCTTCAGCTCCGGGTTCATCATCAACACCCTCAACCCAGCCGTGATCTCCTTTTGGGTATTAATGGCCGCATCCCTTGCTTCGGTGTATTCACTGCACGACCGCATCATTATCTTCTCCACCTGCCTGGCCATTACCATCCTGGCCGATGTGGGAAAGGTGATGGGAGCGGGATATATCGGTAAAAAACTGAGCGACCGGGTGATTTTACTCATCAACCGCATTTCGGGTATCCTGTACCTCGTATTCGGACTGGTCATCCTGGCCGGTATCATCTATACATTGGTAAAAGATTAACAAGCTTCGTTAGGAAGTAAAAATTCTGCCTGTTTATTTTGCGGCATGAAATTTCTGCTGTCAATCCTGCTGTTATTTCCTGCTGCTGCCTTTTCACAAAACGCCGATTTTATTATTCTGAAAAAGAAAGACAGAACCCTGCAGACCTATTACAGCGGCAGTCATATCTCCTTTACAGCAAAAAGCGGTTCTTACCTGAACGATGTGCTGATTAACGGGATTAAAGATGATACCCTTTACCTGCAGGAATTTATTACACGATATGCGCTGACAACTTTTGGTGCATACATCATTGATACCATCGGCAGTTATCACTATAAATATCATTACAATAACATACTCGCCATCGGGCGAAAGGCAAAGACCAACTTCAACAACCGCGGAAGCGGGGCTGCCCTGCTGGGCGGCGGCATTGTGCTTACGGTGGCAAGCGGCGTGGTGTACCTCGCAGACAGGAGTAAATTCAGCGCCCCGCTTTTACTGGCTTCGGCCGGACTGGGAACACTTGGCTATTTCTGGGCAAAGGGAAAAAAGAACGGTGGTGCCATGGTCATCGGAAAAAAATACCAGCTGGTTTACATGAACATGAGCAATACAAAAACAGAATAGTAATATTGCAGTAAACCAATCAGCCGGCAATGAAACAAACCTGGTCGTGGATCAAAAAAATCTTCCTCGTTATTCTGATCATACACCTAAGCTGGTTTCTCTTTTTTGTTTTCGGGAATTTTTCAGAGGCCATTGAAATCAAGGACAGCAAACAAAACCTGCTGCTGCTGCTGGCAGTTGTTGCTGTTATACTGCTCGCCTATTTTTTCTGGCTACGTAAGATTGAAAGGATCAAACGAATAACAGCATGGGTATGGAATGTTTTGTTTACGGCATACATCCTGGCATTTATTTACTTCCTCGCGGGGTTTGTCTTCAACCCTCCCATCACCCTTACACAGGCAGGGAGCCTGTTGCAGGGAAATGGTTTATCCCGTGATTATATTCCGCTTGATGACATGGGGCCGAATATTAAACTGGCGGTAATTGCCAGTGAAGATCAGTTGTTTCCCGATCATGATGGATTTGACCTGAAAGCAATCAAAAAGGCGATTAAATACAATAAACGCCATCCGAATAAACCAAGAGGGGCCAGCACCATCAGTCAGCAGACCGCCAAGAACATCTTTCTGTGGCAGGGAAGAAGCAAATTCCGGAAAGGCCTGGAAATGTTTTTCACCTTTACCATTGAAACGGGCTGGTCTAAAAAAATTATCCTGGAACGCTACCTGAATATTGCGGAAATGGGCCGGGGTATATTTGGCGTGCAGGCCGCCGCCCGCAGTTATTTTAATAAAGACGCCAGGGACCTTACCATGGCAGAAGCCGCACAGATAGCTGCCAGCCTGCCCAATCCCAAATTATATACTGTAAAGCCTTTGAGTAAGTACGTAGCGGCCCGCTATGCTGTCATCATGCGGCAGATGAGTAACCTGTCGGGCGACGAAGACGTGCAGGCCATCATCCGGTAAGTGAATCCACTGCCGCAATGGCTTTCTGCAGTCGCTCGTCATAACCGCCGCATATTTCCACCCAGGGAACAGGCTGGTTTATCATCGCATCTTTATACATCTTATACAGGATTTCTCTTGCTGCCGGGTCGGGATGTTCCCGCAGCTCATCCTTAACCCAGGGAAGATCGGTGCCGCACAGCAGGTAGAGGTCGTATTTTCTTTCGGCAATGCGGTCCAGTATCCAGCGGTGGGTTTTATAAAAAACGAATTCACACCAAATCTTCATTACATACATGTTCGTGTCTATAAATACGGGTTTGACGTTTGATGTTTGTGTTTTGAAGTTCCTCAGGGCAGCTTCTTCGGAAGCGATTTGCCCTTTTGCAATGTCTAATAAAGTATCAAAATGGTATTTCTTTCCGTTTGTGAGGAGATATTCCCTGGCATATTCTTTTACCCAAACACTGTTGTAATGGCTGGCAAGCTGTTCGCATAAAAAACTTTTCCCGGTTGATTCGGGCCCTATAACGACGATTTTTTTCACGAGTCTTTTTTTCTGTAATCATTGAGGTCGATCAGGAAGCTGAGCACAAAAACCGTAAGCATGGCAAAGCGCATCCATTTGCGGAAGGTGTCTTCTGTGGGCATTATGAAGATTACCAGCGTGAACAGCAGGATCAGCACGCCCTTTATGATCAGCCAGGTCAGCCTATTTCTCATTCCATTTTGGTTTTGATTTTAATACTTTTTTATGAACGGGGCAGCTTTCATCGTGGGCGCCGGGCAAATACCCGGTACTTACTAAAAACTCATTCACAATTTCACCACCGGTAAAGCGGAAGGTTTTTTTGAACAGCTTTGTCCATTCTTCCCGGCTCTTCGGGTGCTGGTGCGCCAGCCATTTCTGGAACGAGCCAAACTCTTTCTGCAGCGCCAGGACGGTTTTGGCATTTTCGATGGCCGCATTTACTTTCAACCGGTTGCGGATCACGCCGGCATCGTTCAGTAACCGCTGAACATCTTTTGCTTTATAACCGGCTACCTTTTTAATATCAAAATTATGATAGGCTTTCCGGAAGCTCTCCTGCTTGTTGAGAATGGTGGTCCAGCTGAGGCCGGCCTGGTTGATCTCCAGGATGAGCCGGCAGAACAATTCATTGTCGTCGTTAATGGGAAAGCCGTACTGGGTATCGTGGTAAATCTTGTGAACGTTCCGTTCAGCGTCTTTCATGTTGTTGATGGCCCTGCAGTAACTCATGTGTTGTTTGTTTTGATTTTTTTATCCATTCTGTTAAACCGGCTATTGCCATGATCAGCAATACCACATAATACACACTGGTGAACACATAGTGCTTCACAAAATACAAAGGGACGGAAGCGATGTTGGTGGCGATCCACCAATACCAGCTCTCCACTTTCTTTTTTGTCATGAGCCACATGCCGGTGAAGGCGGTGGCAGAGGCGAAAGCATCGGCCCAGGGAATGGCGCCTTCGGCAAAACTTTTTTTCAGGTACGTAAGCGCCAGGAAAATGCCCGCATAAAAGAAAAGAAAGAACGCCGCCTGCTGCATCCATTCTTTTGATGATGATTTTGTGATATGAAGAACGGTTTCCTGCCGGGCATCTTTTTTCAGCCACATATACCATCCAATAATGCTCATAACGGTATAGTAAAGATTCACCGTTGCTTCGCCGAGTAAATGCCCTTTGATGCTGATGAAGATGTAGATGATGGTGTTGATCAGCCCCACAGGGTAAACCAAAATGTTTTCTGCCCGGGAATACCATACGCTGGCGATGCCGGCAAATACAGCTGCATACTCATACCAGGTGGTATGCTGCATATCCGAAACAAATTGCTGATAGATGTCTGCTAAACTCATTGATCCGTATTCCGGTAAAACCGGAATGGCCGAAGGTAACGTATTCCTTTGTTGGTTTGAAAACGGGTTCCCACCTGGGTCCATTGACCCCTGCCGTCAGACTTCCATACAATGAAATGCAAATGGGGGAAATACGTATAACCTGTTTTTCCGCTCAGGCCTACCACCTGCCCCTGTTTAACCGTATCGCCTACATTCACCAGTACGCCGTTGTATTTTAAATGCCAGTAGCCGGACCGGGTATTGTCGTCGTGCTGTATCACGATTAAATTTCCATAGGGGCGGTACTTGATATTTCCGCCCCCCTTTTTTCCATCTTCTTTTACACGGATCACCACCCCATCTCTTACGGCGCAGACTTTTGTTCCCCGCTTCATTTTAAAATCAAGTGCCGCCCGGTTCCTGTGCGTATAATGACTGAAATATCCCTGTACCAGCAAGTGGGTTTTACCGGGTTCATACGGGAGGTGATATATGTAGCTGCTGTCGTCTTTGATAATTCCTTTCTGCAGTTTCTTCAGTTCCGAACGCTGGGGATTGTTGCTTACGGCGCAGCCGGCAACAACAAAAAGGAGCAGCAGGAGTAAAAAAAATACCGTACGGGTCATATTATACAGGCTTCCATTGGTTTGCCCGGATGTTCTGTTCAGCCAATGTAATGGTTTCTGTTATTCTTTTTTGCCGGGTTACACGTGTCCTGGCGCTTTCGATCCAGTAATATATCTGTTTTTTAGTGCTGGGGGGAAATAATTCGAAATTCTTTAATCCCGTTTTGTTTTTTGAAAAACCCTTTTTTAAATCAACCGGCATTTCAAGAGCTTCCACTTTATCAAGCGATGACCAGGCACCGTTCTTTTTTGCCAGCTCAATTTTCTGCCGGCCGGCTTTGGTCATTTTTTTATTTTTTACCAGCCTTTCAATTCTTT
>DMRT01000035.1 GCA_003455235.1 Chitinophagaceae bacterium | reverse complement strand
CGATTTGGCAGAAAGCACCCGGCTGATGGATGAATTGATGATATCTTCTTCGTATTTTTTTCCATTCTCCACACCCCGTACGCAAATGGTATAAAGTCCGTCCTGTTTTTCAAAAGCACCGGCATCGCCTCCATCGGTTGATTTCACCACCACGATGCGTCCATTGAACACTCCCTGCTTATTTGCCTTATCGATGAAATAATCCGGCAATCCACGCAGCAATACGCCTGTACCGAACTGCAACACTTTTTCGGGCAGGTCGAACAGGGTTGCATCCGGAACCGATATTTCCGTTGTGCTGATATTTCTCAGGTTGTATTTTGAGAGTAACATGATCTAGTTCTTATTCAGTTTTTTTTTCCAGGCAGGATATTCTTCTGCCAATAATTTTTCTGCCCACCTTCCATACCAGGCATAGCCCACCCTTCTTTCGTTTTCAATTTCAGCCACTGTTTTCTTCGGCTGGCTGTCCCTGCCGGCAAAAAAAGGCTCGTTGGTATTTATATCATAAAACCTTGCCCACAACACGCTGCCTTCTTCCGGCTGAATCACCCGGTCGCGGCCGCTTGGTTCATTGGGCGCCGGAATATCCACGTATTTATAACCGGTAATTTTCACCTTTTCAAACCAGGCTTCGGCAGCTTTGATGGAAGCAACGATATCGGGTGATGGTTTTTCGATCCGCATCAGGAAGCGAACAATGCCCACGGATTCCATTCCGCTCAGCGACGCCAGTTCAAACTTCCTTGCCATTTCGGGCGCCAGGGTTTTGGCATTGTACTGGGCGCACCAGGCCGTGAGTTGTCCATTTTGTTTCAGTTGTGTTTTCAGGATGCATTGCACGCCTCTTACCACTGCATCCACGCATTTATCTGCATAGGATGCGCCGATCACATCCATGTCTCCGTATTTGTAAACCACATCAAACAATACATTCAATACATTGATCATGGCATTGTCGTTGTACGTGATCTGGCTGCGGTAACTGCTGAAATCGGGGTAAAACTGCGGCCAGCCGCCATTGGCGTATTGTGCCTTCAGTAAATAATCAATACCCCGTTGGGCCGCTTCTAGAAAGCGTTTGTCGCCGGTACTCTTATATGCTTTGGCTAAATACCTGATCTCTTTGGTGGTGGCGCTGTTGTCGATGGTGGCGTCTATACCTTCGGCAAATCCCTTTTTCAATTCGCCCAGTTCATCATCCGTCAGTTGTTTTTTATAATTTACATTCTGTCCTTTGAAGTGTTTGGGCCATCCCCCATTGCTGCGCTGGTACAGAAGCATATTTTCCGCCACTGTATCCTGGATATTCCGGGAAGCCGCTGCCTGGTCAGCGGTTTTATCTGCTGCTTTCAGTTCAGCACCCACTGGATTCCACTGGTAGTCATATACCCAGGGAACATTATAATCATTGATACCGAATTCAGCGGGCAGGTTGTTTTTATGCCAGGCATAATCCCCCCCATCCTTTTTACAGTTATAATAGTATATCCTTCTACCCCACAATAATGTGTTATTGGTTGGAACGAGGTAAATATCCGCGTCGGCCATATTCCGGGCAAAGCTGCAGTTGATCAGGTAGAACTGGGCATCCCGGTGATAGCGGCCTAATTTAAAATCATCATCCCCGGTGAATTTGCAATTGATCAAAACCGTTTTTGATTTTTCGTATTTGCTTCCATCGTGCCAGATGGCGGCATTTTTATCGTGACAGATGAATGTGCAGTTATCCGCCAGCGCCCAGCCACGTGGACAATAAAAATCAACGCCGCCTTCCATGATGCAGTCTTTGAAGTAGAACATGCCATTGTCGGTATTCCAGGGGCTCACGGTATCCCCGCCATAGGCCCGGAAAATGCAGTTCTTCACGATCAGCCGGGTGGTGGCAAATGAACGCAATGCCATCTGGTGGCTGTATGGGCGGATGGTTTTTGATTTACCGCTGTCGCTGGCGCAGGCAATCGTTTTCTCTTTCGTATTGTCCTTTCCGTAGCTGTTGATAAAAGAAATATTCTCCAGGGTGATATCACTTCCTCTTAAGTTAAGGGTGGCGGTTCCGTAATCGTCTTTATTATCACAACGCCATTCCTCTCTTGCCTGGGCAATCTTAACGACCGTCTTTTCCGGGTTTTCTCCTTTAAGCGTGATAAAATCCTTATCAATGAATATCTTTTCGCTGTATGTGCCGTTCTTAATAAAAATGATGCGCTGTTCTTTTGCATCACCGGGCAGACTATTAACCGCTTCCTGTATGGATTTGAAATTACCGGAACCATCCGGGGCAACGGTTATTTGTTTTTGGGCAAACAGGCCGGTTGCTGCCACCAGCATGGCAGCACAGAAAGATGATATTTTTTTATTCCATTGCATTATTTCTTCGGCACCTGTGCCAGTAACCATTTAATCAGTTCATTGGCTGCTGAAAAATTTTCATATTCGGCAGGTATTTTTCTTCCGTCTAAATATTCATTGTATATCCAGGGATCTCCAACGGCAAACACGGTTCCCTTACCATATTTTGCGGTGGCCATGATCACGTCGCCGTCCTGTGAGATCAATGCTTTTGCCGGGGCTTTTACTTCGATGGTGCTGATCTCTTTCAGGTACATCTTCTTCGTTTTACTGAAAACTGCGTTGGCGGTTTTGTTATAGATCGCCCCGGTTTCAAATTCACTTCCTTTTACCATATTGCGGCTCTTGTTGGTGAAATGAATACCG
>DMRT01000076.1 GCA_003455235.1 Chitinophagaceae bacterium | reverse complement strand
ATGATTTGGTGATTTGATGATTCGTTGATTTGGGAATTGCATTTCATCAGCACATCGCCAAATCTTCAATTACCAAATTATGCTTTCGCCGCTTCCATCAGTTTCTTCCCTTTTTCAATCGCGTCTTCCAGTGTACCCACCAGGTTGAACGCCGCTTCGGGATATTCATCCACTTCACCGTCCATAATGGCATTGAATCCACGGATGGTATCTTCAATCGGAACCAGCACCCCTTTCAGGCCGGTGAACTGTTCGGCCACAAAGAACGGCTGTGAAAGGAAACGCTGTACTTTACGTGCCCTGGATACTACCAGTTTATCTTCATCACTTAATTCATCCAGACCAAGGATTGCGATGATATCCTGCAATTCCTTATAACGCTGAAGGATCAGTTTTACGCGATTGGCGCAATTGTAGTGCTCATCACCCACGATCTGAGGAGTAAGGATACGTGAGGTTGAATCCAGCGGATCCACCGCAGGGTAGATACCAAGGTCAGCAATCTTACGGCTTAATACGGTTGTTGCATCCAGGTGAGCAAAGGTAGTTGCCGGGGCCGGATCGGTCAGGTCATCCGCAGGTACATATACTGCCTGTACGGAAGTAATTGAACCGTTCTTGGTTGATGTAATCCTTTCCTGCATCAGTCCCATCTCGGTAGCCAGTGTTGGCTGGTAACCCACCGCCGATGGCATACGACCCAGCAGCGCCGACACTTCGGAACCTGCCTGGGTAAACCGGAAGATGTTGTCAACAAAGAAAAGGATATCCTTTCCCTGTCCGCTTCCATCACCATCACGGAAATATTCTGCCAGTGTCAGACCGCTCAACGCCACACGGGCACGGGCTCCCGGCGGTTCATTCATCTGTCCGAACACAAATGTTGCTTTACTTTCTTCCAGGCCTTTGATGTCAACCTTACTCAGGTCCCATCCGCCTTCTTCCATACTGTGTTTAAATCCTTCGCCGTAGTTCATGATACCGGCCTCGATCATCTCACGCATCAGGTCATTCCCTTCACGGGTTCTTTCACCCACACCTGCAAACACAGACAAGCCGCTATATGCTTTCGCAATGTTGTTGATCAGTTCCTGGATCAATACGGTTTTACCCACACCGGCACCACCAAACAAACCGATCTTACCACCTTTTGCATAGGGCTCAATAAGGTCAATTACTTTAATACCTGTAAACAGTACTTCGCTGGCTGTACTCAGGTTCTCAAACAACGGTGGTTTAGCATGGATGGGGCGGCCATTGGCTTTGCTTACCTGTGGCAGACCATCAATCGCATCGCCTGTTACGTTAAAAAGACGGCCTTTGATGGCATCGCCTGTAGGCATGGCAATCGCCTTCCCGGTGTCAACAACCACGGTTCCACGAACGAGGCCTTCCGTACCATCCATCGCAATGGTACGAACACTGTCTTCACCCAGGTGCTGCTGTACTTCCAGTACCAGCGTATCGCCGTTTTCACGCTTTACTTCAAGGGCATTTAAGATTTCAGGGAGTTTGCTGTCGCTGTCGAACTGAACGTCAACCACCGCACCGATAACTGTTTTGATTTTACCTGTATTGGCCATAAATGATACTTTATTGTAATGAAGTCTGAATTTGAGCGGCAAAGGTAAGGGATAGACTTTACAATTTGAAATTTGAAATCTCCCCATTTTATGCGCCCGGACGGTGAAATCCGGCCCCAGACATTAGCCATATACGATATGTAAACGGGCCTTCGTTAATCGATAAATTCCTTAGTTTCATTTAAAAATTCGTGCATGCTTCCCAGGCTAAAAAGGTTCTTCCGGATCGCATTTATCAGTGCCAACCTGGTGGCGGTTATTCTTTACCTGATGGCCTGCCTCGTTCCCTTCATTAATTCGGGAAAATCGTGGTTTATTGCCATGCTCGGTCTCGCTTTTCCCCTGCTTTTCCTGGTAGTCACCTGTTTTTTTGTTTACTGGACATTCCGGCGCTCCGGATGGGCGTGGGTATGCTTGATAGTTTTAGTATTGAGCTGGCAGCAGGTATCGGTCATGTTCAGCTTTCATTTTCCAAAGAAATTCACAGAAACGAAGCCGGCCGGAACTTTACGGGTACTCACCTGGAATCTCTCCAACTGGGGTGGATCGAACCGGTCGGATGGCAAGAAAGCCGATTACCAAGAAGAGATGACCGACGTGATTAAAAAAAGCAATGCCGATGTGGTGTGCCTCCAGGAATATGTTTACCTGAAAAACAAAAAAATACAGGATACGATACCGCCTGCCTTGCAGGAAAGCGGCTACAAGTACAGCTATTTTGTTCAAACCCATTACACCTACCGGATCTATAAGAGCACCATCATCACCGCTGTGGCTATCATTTCAAAATACCCGATTACCGACACGGCGCATTTTTTCTACAACTACGATGATTTTGCGGAACCAGTTATTTATGCCGATGTGAAAGTGAATGATGAGACTGTACGGGTATTCAGTGCACATCTTCAGTCGGTAATGTTCGAGGATTCGCATTACCAGGCGCTGCATGACCTGAAAAATCCAACCAAAGCTAGTCTTGCCGGTTCCAAAGCCATTGCATACCGGTTGCGCAATGCGTATGTGAAAAGATCCGGACAGGCGGAGCTGATTAATCAGAAGGTAAAAGCTAGTCCGCACCCTGTGGTGGTTTGCGGCGACTTCAATGACGTGCCGAATTCTTACTCTTATTTTACAGCGAAGGGAAACCTGCAGGATGCCTTCCTGAAAAAAGGAGCAGGCTTTGGGAAAACATTACGCATCATTTCTCCCACCCTGCGTATTGATTATATACTGGCTGATAAAAAATTTGATGTGACGCAGTATCATAAAATCGAAGTGCCGTATTCGGATCACTATCCCATCCTTGCCGACCTGGAATTTGACAACAATTAATTCATCGCTTTAAAAACCAGCGCAGCGATCAGGCCTCCAATTACCGGGCCTGCAACGGTTATCCAGCTATATCCCCAGTCACTGTCACGCTTGTCTTTTATCGGTAAGATGAAATGCATGATCCGGGGTCCGAGGTCACGGGCCGGGTTAATGGCATAACCGGTAGGGCCACCCAGTGACAAACCAATGCCCAAAACCAGCAATGCTACCGGTAATGCATCGAGGGAGCCCAGTTTAACATCCGCACCGGTGATATGGAACACACCGAATACGAGCACAAATGTTCCGATGATCTCCGTAAGTAAATTAAAAGGGGTATTTCTTATGGCCGGACTATTGCAGAACACAGCCAGTTTGGCGTCTGCATCGGTGGTTTCATCAAAATGTTTTTTGTAGGCAAGCCAAACCGCTGAAGCACCCAGCATGGCGCCGGCGAATTGACCGGCTATGTACATCGGCACATCGGCCCATGCAAATTTTCCAGCTGTTGCCAGTGCAATGCTGACAGCAGGATTCAAATGAGCGCCGCTTTGTGCAGCAGATATGTATACCCCTACAAAAACGGCAATGGCCCATCCAAAGGTGATGACAATCCATCCGCCATTATTACCCTTGGTTTTGTTAAGTACTACATTGGCAACCACGCCATCACCCAATATAATAAGGAAAGCGGTTCCGATGAGTTCAAAGAGAAAGTTATTCATAAGCAAGTTTATTATTACCGAAAAATAATCAATTATTTATCATCCGCCCACGCAATGGCCGACTTCACCGCCCGCTGCCACCCTTTTTTCAGAGCAGCCTGTTGCTCTGCAGGCATTGCCGAATTGAATGCGGCATCCACCTGCCATTGCTTCTGTATCTCGCCAACATCGCTCCAGTAACCAACGGCAAGCCCGGCAAGATAGGCAGCACCCAAAGCAGTTGTTTCGGTTACCTGCGGGCGAACAACCTTTGTAGCCAATATATCCGCCTGAAACTGCATCAGTAAATTATTAGCCGTTGCACCTCCATCCACACGCAATTCCCTTATTGATATTCCCGAATCTGCTTCCATGGCATTCAGTACATCCATCGTTTGATAGGCGATGCTTTCCAGGGATGCTCTTGCTATATGTGCAGCTGATGTTCCCCTGGTTATTCCCACGATGGTTCCTTTTGCATACTGGTTCCAGTAAGGAGCGCCCAGTCCGGCAAAGGCCGGAACCACATAAACGCCATCGGCCGCATCAACCGATGTGGCCAGCGCCTCCACTTCTTTGGAATGTTTGATGATGCCCAACCCATCCCGCAACCACTGCACCACTGCCCCGGCAATAAACACACTTCCCTCCAGTGCATACTCGGTAATGCCATTCACTTTCCACGCAACGGTCGTTAACAGGTTATTTTTTGATACCACCGGCTTATTCCCGGTATTCATCAGCATAAAGCAACCGGTGCCATACGTATTTTTTACCATGCCGGACTGCGTGCACATTTGCCCGAACAAAGCCGCCTGCTGATCGCCGGCAATACCTGCAACCGGTATATTTTCGGCTGTAAGAATATTACGTGTGTAACCATATATTTCGCTGCTGCTGCGCACTTCAGGCAAAATGTTTTTTGGTATATCCATCAGTTCAAGCAGTTCTTCATCCCATTTTAATTCATGTATATTGTAAAGCATTGTTCTTGAAGCATTGCTTACATCGGTGGCGTGAACTTCTCCCTTTGTAAGCTTCCACAACAGCCATGTATCTATAGTACCGAAACATAAGTTACCGGCTGCGGCTTTATCTCTGGCACCGGGCACATTGTCTAAAATCCATTTAAGTTTTGTAGCGGAGAAATAGGCATCGATGATCAACCCTGTTTTTCGTTGTATGGGTTGCAGGTAACCCTGCAGTTTTAAATGATCGCAGTAGGTGGCTGTTCTCCTGTCTTGCCAAACGATCGCATTGTGAATGGGTGTACCTGTTTGTTTATCCCACACTACAGTTGTTTCGCGCTGGTTGGTAATGCCAATTGCCGCAATATTTTTAAAGGCCAGCCCTGCCTGGGAAACAGCTTCTGCGGCTACACCAAGTTGTGTGCTCCATATTTCATTGGCATCATGCTCTACCCAGCCGGGCTGTGGAAATATTTGTGTAAATTCTTTTTGTGCAACAGATATGATACTTCCTTTTTTATCAAATACAATGGCACGGGAACTGGTTGTGCCCTGGTCGAAGGAGAGAATGAATTTTTCCATGAAGCAATCGTTTGGGTTTCAAGATAAGGACTTTTTTTGTTTGATGATTTTTTTTACAGCGGCGCTAAAAGAGAAAAGAGCCTGAAGTAAGTAAATGAGAAATTTTTGAGGTATGCAGCCTCTTCGCTTTGCTGCTTATTGCTATATAGTACAGGTGTGCGATGCAACAAAGGCTAAATTAATATGCGCCTGCCCTGGTTGACAATTGTATTTTTTAAATAAAATAAATGTGTGAAAAATATTAATTCTATTGCTTTACAAATAACTTGTCAGCAAGTTTTGCATCGTGGCCGTAAATGTCTTTTCTAAAATTGAGTACGCCATTTTTATCGGCCCATGCGGTAAAATAAGCAATAACAACCGGTACCGGTTTTTTTAATGTTACCCATGTTTCTTTGCTGTTGTTCATGGCGGTATCCATCCTGTAATCTGTCCAGACTGTATCGTTGCGCAGCAGGTATTGGGCAAGATGTTTGGGCTCGCCTACACGTATGCAACCATGACTGAAACTGCGGCTGGAGGCACTGAACAGGTTACGGTTGGGTGTATCGTGAAAATAAATATCGTAGTTATTGGGGAACAAAAATTTTACACGGCCAAGCGAATTGGAAGGTCCGGGTTTCTGACGTATTGAGGGCAAACTATCACTGCCGCCAATACGTTCCATATTGTGCGTGGCAAGGTAATTGGGGTTCTTTCTTATACCCGGTATAATTTCATTTTTCACAATCTTTACCGGCACTTTCCAATATGGGCTGAACACTATATTTTTCACGTTACCCGAAAAAATAACGGTGCTGTTTGCAGCAGTGCCCACAATAACATTCATACTGAAAGTAAGTGTATCAGCGGTATAAACATACATTTTGTATTCGGGTA
>DMRT01000195.1 GCA_003455235.1 Chitinophagaceae bacterium | reverse complement strand
CGCTGGACGCATACGTTGCGGCCTGAGTCTGGAGTAAGAACAGACAGATTGCTGAATGAAACCGGCGCTGTTTTTTGTTTCTGGGCATGGGAACACAGGGCAGCCAGGATAAAGTACCCGCAGTAAAATATTTTTTTAAGGTGATTCATTCCGTCAATACATTACCGCCGGCTCAGGAAAACTGCTGCAGTGAACAGGGGGAGAGAACAGCTTAGATATCCAGGTAGTTCATCAGGTGGCGGTAGTTGCTGTGTATTTCGTTTTCAAAATTCTCGTTGCCGAAATAATAGATCACATCGTACTCGTAGCGCTCAAAGGTGGCTACGATGGCCGAGATCTCTTTTTTATTCAGGTGTATGGTTACCGTGAGCATGCCGGTTTCGGAATGAACGGTGGTATTCAGGTGCAGGATGGTGGAATCGTTGCTTTCCACAATGCGGCTGATTTCGGAAATGGTAAACTGGCTGCGCTCCATTTCCAGCACAATGATGCCGCCGATTTCGTTGGTACCGGCAAAGTTGCCGAGTGTTTTTAATAACTGGTCGGTGGTGATCACGCCCATCAGTTCATTATCTTCATTCACCACAGGAACCACGGTGGTTTCAAACTGGTTGCTGAAAGTTACGGCGTTTAGGAAATGTTCGTTTTCATGTACCGATGCCCTCACAAAACTTTCCTGCATCAGTTCCACCGGCATTTTTAGTTCTTCGGCATCCAGGAGGTCTTCTTCACTGATCAGTCCCAGGTATTTATCATTCTCCACTACGGGCAGGTGACTGAGCCTGAAATCATCTACCAGGGTCAACGCCTTGCTTACAGAATCTTTCAATTGCAGCCGGGGGATATTGTGGTTTATCAGTTCTATCGTTAACAAATAACTGGTTTGAGGTGGGGGCTATGGCAATAACGAATCAGAGCGCTAAAAATTATATAGACAATTTGTTTTTTAAACCGTTGCAGCCGGGGTTTTGAATTTCGCCAAAAACTGGTCCAGCAGCTTGTTGAATTCTTCCGGTACTTCCATCATAGGGGCATGGCCGCATTTGTCGATGAAGTGCAGTTCACTGTTCGGTATCAGCCGGTGAAATTCTTTTGCCACAAAGGGAGGGGTGATGGTGTCGTTGTTTCCCCATATCAGGCAGGCGGGCTGTTTTATCTGGCTCAGTTCTTCTCCCAGGTTGTTGCGGATGGCACTTTTGGCCAGGGCAATGATCTTGATCACTTTCATCCGGTTGTTGGTGATCTCAAACACTTCATTCACCAGTTCATCCGTGGCCATGGCCGGGTCGTAGAAAGTAAGCTCGGTTTTTTTACGGATGTATTCTTTATCCCCTCTTTTGGGATAGGTATCACCCATGCCGTTTTCAAAAAGACCGGAACTGCCGGTGAGGATCAGTGATTTTATCCGTTCGGGGTGTTTTAAGATGTGAACCAGCGCCACGTGCCCCCCCAAAGAATTGCCCAGCAGGTGAATATTCTCGTAATTGCGGTGTTCAATGAAGCGCTGAACAAATTTCTGGAGCCCGCCAACAGAGGTATGCAGCAGGTCAAGGTCCAGCAGCGGCAGCAGGGGTACCACCACTTTGTTGGTCTGCCGGAAATGTTCGATCAAAAACTGGAAATTACTCAGTGCCCCGAACAGCCCGTGCAGCAGGATCAGGGGCTCGCCATTGCCCTCTTCAATGAATTTAAACTTCCCGTCTTGTTTTATTTCATAACTCATCCGTAAATACAAATTGTGTAATATAAAGCGCCATCTCAATCTTTATATTATGAAGCCGGCGATACGGGCTAAAATTACGTCAAATAAAGCTAATGCCTGTCATTGAGCCGGAATTTTGTTCGGTATCGCATTAAAAAAATCTTCCAATTCGGCGAACATATCTTTGAACCATGGGATCAGTTTGCCGATATTGTCCATTACGGCTGGCCCCCAGGGTTTTACAAACGGGTAGGTAATGGATGCTTTTATGGCACCGGGCTGAAGCAGTTGTAATTTTTCGGCATAAAACAAAACAATGCTGCCAATGATGGTGTAGAGTGCTGCGTATAAAATAATTCCGGCAATGCGGTTAGCCCAGCCCAGCAGGGCAAGCTGCAGCGTTTTCTCGATCAGGTTGGCGCCCAGTCTCACCAGGATCACCACTGCCAGGAATACGCCGATGAATGCAATAAGCGGAAGCCACCGGGCCGATACGTTTACACTGCCGGCGAGCCAGGCCGCCACGGCTGTTGATAATTTCAGGGCGGCCGCCAGCCCGATGATAAAACCCAGGATGGAGAAAACCGCAATAACAAAACCTTTCTGGTATCCTTTGATCACCGCCAGTACGATCAGTATTGCATAAACCAGGTCGATCAGCATGTCATCCGTTTTTTGTTTATCCTGCCAGTAGTTCCTTCACCAGGGTACTGATGGTTTTTCCATCGGCCAGTCCGGCCAGCTCCTTACTGGCTGTGCCCATCACCTTACCCATATCGGCAGGCGAGGAAGCGCCGGTATCTGCAATTATTTTTTTCAAGGCGTCTTTCAGCTCTGATTGACTTAACTGTTTGGGAAGAAATTTTTCAATCACGGCCATTTCTTCTTTTTCCTTAGTGGCCAGGTCTTCCCGCCCCTGCTTTTCAAATATCTCCAGCGAGTCTTTTCGTTGCTTCATCATTTTCTGTAAAAACTTCTGTTCGGTGGCTTCATCAATTTCCCCGCCGGCACCGGGTTCTGTTTTTGCTTTAATGATCTCTGCTTTGATGGCACGCAATGCACGTAACACGCCTTCGTCTTTGGCCTTCATGGCTTCTTTCATTTCGGTCATTACTTTTTGTTCTAAGCTCATGGTTAACTGGTTTATGGTTTGTAGTTAATGGCTCATGGTTAATGGGTCATGCTGCTGTATGCTATGAACCATACGCTATGAACTTGCATTATGCTCCGTTCTCGCTGATTTGCAAAGCCCGGAATTTTTCAAAGAATTCCTTGGCAAATTTTTTCATGTCGTCGCTCATTTCCTGCTGGCGGGTGGCCCGTTTAAATGAATCGGCCATGCCCATCATCATCTGGTAATAGAAGTCGGCCATCTCATCCACCATCATGTCTTTTGTCCACAGGTCAATGCGCAGGGCGGATTTGTCCGTTCCGTCCCAGAAAGCCACACTCATGGCCTTGGCTTTCTGCACCATATCAGCGGTGCTGTCGCTGGCCTGCCAGTTTATTTGTTGGGGAATTTTATCCGGGTCAAGCAGAATGTCTATCTGGATGGTAGATTGGTTCATGTTGTTTTTGTACTGTTTAATGAACCGCAAAATTAACTGAAATTACCCATTGACCGCCTGCTTTATCCATGCCCGCAGGAAAGCGGCGACATTGCTTTTGCCATTAGCCCGGACCCTTGCTGCGCCTTTCTTTGCCAGTTCTTTTGCCTGCTCCTCATCTTTAAACAGGAGCATTATTTTCTGGGCGATGTCTTCAAAACTGCCTGGGTTTACATACAATGCGGCATCGGCACAGTAACCGGGCAGGGCGCCTGTGTTGCTTGTAATCACGGGCACACCGCATTGCATGGCCCTGGCCGGCACAAGGGCCGAATCGGCATACAGAACGGGGTAAACCAGGGCATAGGCAGCTGCCGTCAGCAATGCCATTTCTTTTTTGCCCGGATCAGCAAGTACCCTTACTTCATCCCTGAATTTATATGTTTTCAGATCATTGATGAATGCATCTCCCGGATCACCGGTGATCAGTAACAGCATATTGCTTTTTTGCCGGCGTTTGAAAAAGGAGAATGCTTTCAGCAGGTTCAGCAGGTTGTTGCCCGCATTGTTTACGCAGGGTGCAAGAAAATATTCTTTTCCATCGGAGTACCGGTCCTTTATTTTCTCCCGTTCTTCAAATGATACGGGAACAAAAACATCTTCCGGTTCAACGGGAAGAAGGCCGATGTCTTCTTCATTCATTTTATAATCGCCGGCAATCAGCGAACGGGAGAAGGCGGAAACCGTTGCCACGGATGCAGCTTTCTGCAGAAAGATTGCCATATTCTTTTTTCGGTAACGGCTGTTTGTAGCCGAAGTAAAAGCAGGCGCATGCAGCACGGCCGTATCATCCACAACCAGGCATTGCGGAATGCGGGTGCGCAGGGAAGATATGCCACCGGTGCACAGGAATGCATCGGTCTTTTGCCGGCGCAGCAAAGCCGGTAATTTATAATTGAACCAGTATTGCAGGTGTAGTGCATTCTTTATTTCAGGTGAGATAATGAAAGTCGTTACATTGGCAGGAAGGATAACCGAAGCATCAAGCGGCTTGTCGGAGCACCATAAAAACCGGTCGGCTGGGTATGCGTGCGCAAGTTCTGTGAGAAGATGGGCATCAAAGAAACTACCGGCATTGTTCCTGCCGGCTCCTAAGCATCGTGTATCTACCGCAATTGTCATGTGAGGGGCGCTGACAGGATCAGCGCAGTGGAACGTTTATTTGATCACTTTCAGCTTTACCATTTCTATCCGGGTATCGCTCATACTCAGCACATCGATCTCGTAATCGCCGATGATGATGTGTTCTTTGGCTCTGGGTATCTGCTGGTGGTTTTTGATGATATAGCCGGATAAGGTTTCCGTGGCCTCATCATTGGGAAACTCCAGCTTGTATTTTTCGGTAATGTAGTCCAGCTCGAGCCGTCCGCTGAAGATAAACTCATTGGCAGAGATCTGCTTTTCCACAAACTCTTCTGTATCGTATTCGTCTTTTATATCGCCGAATATCTCTTCCAGCAGATCTTCCATGGTAACGATGCCGGCCGTGCCGCCAAACTCATCCACCACCCAGGCGATGGTTTTGTGTTCCTTGCTGAACTTGTTCATCAGGTCGGTGGCGCTCATGCTTTCAGGAACCGTTGGTATGGGCAGCAGGATGTCTTTTACCGACTGCGGGTGTTTGAACAGGTCGAGCTGGTGAATGTACCCGGTGATGTTGTCGATGTTGCTTTCATATACCACCAGTTTGCTGAGCTTGGTGGCAATGAATTTGTTTTTTACATCCTCCACCGGCAGGTGTATGCTTACGGCTTCAATCTCTTTGCGGGGTATCAGGCATTCACGCAGTTTGGTTTCGCTGAGGGAAAGGGCGTTCTCAAATAATTCCTTGTTGATCTCATTGCTGTCTTCTTCTTCGTGCCCGGCATTCTGCTGCATGAAATGTTCCAGGTCCACCTTGCTGAACATGTCTTTTTTCGGATTGATCTTTACGTTGAAGATGTATTTCAGTATCCATTCCGAAATGTCGACGAAATAAGACGCGAGGGAAGAAAAGAGCCAGTAAAAGAACTGAACGATGTAGCTGATGGTTCCTGAACTTACCACATCGTTGTTGCGTGCCCGGAAAAAAGCCTTGCAGAAAAATTCCACCACCAGCACAATCAGGGTGGAGAGTACGGTTTCCACAAATAATTTGATGTAGCGGACTGATTCGCTGAGGTTTCCGGGCAGTTTCAGTTCAATCCAGTGCCAGATGGGAAAGAGCATATCCACCACCAGCAATCCATACACCACGAAAACAATGTTAATGCCCACCAGGGTAGTACCGATGAACCGGGCGGGCCGGTCGGAGAAATAGCCCCACACTTTGCCACTGTGGGTGCCCTGTTTGCGGTTAAGTTCAATGGATAATTTATTGGCCGAAACAAAGGCGATCTCGATGCCGGCAAAAAAACCGATAAGCAGCAGGGAAACAATGATGGCAACGGGGGTGATCCAATCCATGAAGTAAAAGTAAGAAAGAGTTTTTAAACGGCAGAGTGGTGCTATTGCCGGAGAAACTCACCAACGATCTGCTCAGCTTCGGCGCAGGCCCGCTGCAGGTCATCGTTCACCACCACTTTATTAAAATGATCTTTGAACGACATTTCATACGATGCCTTGTTCACCCGGGCCGCCAGCGATTCTTCGGTTTCGGTGCCGCGGCTGAGGAGCCTTCGTTTTAATTCATCCACGGAAGGCGGTTCTACAAAAAGGCTGAGGGTATTCTCGGGGTATTGCTGCTGGATGTGGATGGCGCCCTTCACATCAATATCAAGCACCGGAACTTTATTGAGCGCCCATATCCGTTTCAGTTCCGATTTTAAAGTGCCATAGTATTTTCCTTCGTACACCATTTCCCATTCGGCAAATTCCTTATTCTGTATTTTTTGTTTGAAATCCTCCTCGCTCATGAAATAGTAATCCACTCCGTCCTTTTCATTGCCTCTTGCTTTGCGGGTGGCGGCGGAAACAGAAAAGGAAAGCACGGGAAAAGCCTTCATCAGGTGATGGGTGATGGATGTTTTACCGGCCCCGGATGGAGCGGTGATGATGAGTATCTTTTGGTGAATGGAATGCATGCGCAAAGAAACTATTAAAATTTCATTTTGGCTAATGGGGTTTAAAATGCAGTACCAGCGGGGCGCTGCTTAGTACCAGGTCGTTTTCGGTAAGCGTTTGAATGTAGTAACTGTTGATGCTGTTTTTGGTGGAAGGTGTGCATACCAGGGTTTTGCCGTCTTCGGTGATGCCATAGCTTCCCTGTACCGTTACCCGGCCGGCGATAGAGCATTCGTATTCGTGGTTGTCTTTAAAGGTCCAGGTAAGCGATTCCATAGCGGCAATTATTTTTTGATTGTTGATGGAATCCTGCAGACCGGCGGCGGGTTCGTTTCCCAGGTCCAGGTTGTCTACGTTTACGCAGTCCCATTTTTTGGTGAGCAATTGCTGGGTTTTGTTTTTGCAGGAATAAAAAAACAACACACACATTACGACAGTGAATA
>DMRT01000075.1 GCA_003455235.1 Chitinophagaceae bacterium | reverse complement strand
TATGTGATCAACTACAATACCGCCGAACTCACTTTTACCCCAAAGCGGCTGATCACAAAAGACAAAAGGATTCAGGTGGAATTTGAATATGCCGACCGCAACTTCCTCAATTCCCAGATCTATGTGAATGATGAAGTGAAATTCAGTAACCGCTTTATCCTCAGCGTTGGGTTTTATAATAATGCCGATGCTAAAAATTCTTCCATCAACCAGGTACTGGATACCAGGCAAAAGCAATTCCTGGCCGATATCGGCGACGGCATTGATACGGCCTACTACCAGAATGCGGTCCGGGATACTTTTTCGGTGAATAAGATTTTATATAAGAAGATTGATACATTGTATAACGGATCGCTTCACGATTCTATTTTCGTGTATTCCATCAACCCGCTTGATACGCTGTACAGCCTCACTTTTACCTACCTGGGACCCGGCAAAGGAAATTACGTGGCGCTGCCCAGTGTGGCCAATGGAAAAGTGTTTGGCTGGGTTTCGCCCGATGCCAATAATAAAAAGCAGGGAGAGTATGCACCGGTGCTGCTGCTTATTTCGCCGAAGAAACTGCAGGTGGTAACCGTGGCAGGGGAGTACCTCTTTTCTCCCAAAACAAAACTCAAGGCCGAAGTGGCCATGAGTGATTACGATGTAAATACGTTTTCCCGGAAAGACAAAACCAACGACAAAGGTTTTGCTGCCAAATTCCAGTTTCAGAATGATGATGCAAAGATCCGCCTGTTCAGCAAGCCGATGCAGCTGCAAACACGGGTGGGATACGAGTTTGCTCAGAAGCGATTTAAACCGATTGAGCGGCTGCGGAACATTGAATTTCTTCGTGACTGGAGTTTACCGTATGATATAGCACCCGCCGACGAACACATCGGCAATGCCGGATTAAAACTCGGTGATGCAAGGGGCAATTTCTTCCAATACGACCTCACCAGTTATACCCGCAGTGATAAATACAATGGATTGCGTCAATCACTTACCACTTCCACCACTATGAGCGGATGGAAACTCAGTACGCAGATCAGTCTCACCACGCTCAACAATCTTTTGCAGAAAGGCAGTTTCTTCCGGCCAACGGTTGACCTCAATAAAGAGCTCACCCGCTATCGTAAAATGCAGGTGGGTTTCAAATATAACAGCGAACACAACCTTCTCCGCAATAAGCAAACGGATACACTAACCCCGCTAAGCTTTGCCTTCAACATCTGGCAGGTATACCTGCGGTCGGATCCCGAAAAGCCGAACCGTTGGGGAGTATCATATTTTACCCGTAACGACCTGTTGCCGATGGGATCGAAACTGGAAAAGGCCGACCGCAGTGATAACTACAATGTGTTTACCGAATTGATGAAGAGCGAACGGCACCAGTTCAAACTCAATCTTACCTACCGGAAACTGTATGTACAGAACCCTGCCGTCAGTGTGCAGAAAGAAGACAAGAGTTTGCTGGGGCGTGCGGAGTATTATGTTAATGAATGGAGTGGTTTTATAACCGGTAACATGCTGTATGAACTGGGATCGGGGCAGGAACAGAAACGCGAATACACTTATGTGGAGGTGCCCGCCGGCCAGGGCGAATATACCTGGATTGATTACAATGCCAACGGCATCCCCGAGCTGAATGAATTTGAGATTGCCCTTTTCCCCGATCAGAAAAAATACATCCGGGTGTTTACGCCCAGCAATCAATATGTAAAGGCCAATTACCTGCAGTTCAACTACAGTTTTGCCCTGAACCCGAAAATGCTGTTCCGGTCAAACAATCTCACGGGGTTTAAAAAACTGCTGTCACGTACCAGCACCAGTTCGGCCCTGCAGATCAGCAAGAAGGAAATTTCCACCGGTCATTTCCTGTTGAATCCCTTTGATAAAAAACTGGTGGATACCACGCTGATCACCCTCACGTCATTTTTGTCAAACACGTTTTATTTTAACCGCAGCAATATCAAATGGGGCTTTGATGTTACACACAGCGTGAACAACGGGAAGGCATTGCTGTCGTACGGGTTTGAGAGCCGGAAACTGCGTTCACTTTCCGGCAAAATACGATGGAACCCGAACCGGAGTATGGTAACAACGTTTGCCTACCGCAACATCAAGAATGTGCTTAATACCGTCGGGCCGAAATTCAATAACCGCAATTACCTCGTGCTGCAGGATGTGTTTGAACCCTCCGTGACGTATATCCATAAAAGCAATTTCAGGTTAAGCTTTACGTATGCCTACGGGCAGAAACGCAATACGATCGATTCGCTGGAACGGGCAAGCAGTCATACGCTTACTGCCGACATGCGGTATAATATACTTAACAATAGTACACTCAGTGCCCGTTTTTCACTCAACCAGATCAACTTCACCGCATATTCCGGTGCCGCCAATACCACTGTGGGATACATTCTGCTGGATGGATTGTTGCCCGGAAAGAATTACCTGTGGAATCTGGAATTCAGCAAAAGGCTGGCAGGCAATATCGAGATCAGCATCCAGTACGACGGAAGAAAGCCGGGCGATACCAGAACGGTGCATATTGGCCGGGCTTCTATCCGGGCCATCTTCTAACAAAAAAGCACCCGTGGATACCGGATGCTGCTGTTGTGAAATCAATATCTTTATATGTCAGCTGAAAATGCCGCCTTTTTTCAGGCTGCGGATTCCTTCGCCGATCTTGAAGCCGTTGTTGTACACTTCAATTTTATAATCGCCGGTTGCAAAGCTGCTGTTCTGCTTCAGGTCGATGCTTAAAGTTTGCCGCTGGCCCTGTGTGTAGTTCACGTCAATTTTCTGTGTAAAGGGTTTCTCTTTTCCATCCCGTGTATTGAACTTGCCGGAGCCGAGTGTTTCCATCGATACAGGGTTTCCATCGGGCGCATACACACATACATAAATGAATTTTGTGCCGGAGGTGGCGGTACGGTTTTCATCAATGTCGAAACTGATCCGTAATTTATCCACCCGCTTGGCTACCGTGGTGGTTTTTTCTTTGCCACTGCTTTTTTCGTTGATGCCAAGGATGGAAAAATTGGAAGCGTGCAGGGTGGAGGCGATGTCGATCACTTCATTTTTTTCGGTGATAATGGTTTTGGCCGAGTCGAGGTCATGCTGCACTTTATCACGCTGCTGCAGGGCTGTATTTTTTTCCTGGGTGAGTATGATTTTTTCGCCTTCGAGTGTTTCAATTTTTGTTTTGTAGGTGCTGATATCTGTATTCAGCGAAGCGATCAGTGTTCGGGCCTCGTTCAGGTCCGATTCGGTGGCGTTTACTTTGGCCAGCAGCTGCTGGATCTTTATTCTCTTCTGGGAAATATCACGATCCTGTTTGGTGATGATGCTGTCTTTGGTGTGCTCCATTTCGGCGCTGCTGGTCTTTATCATATCATACCGCATGGTGGCTTCTTCCAGTTCTTTCTGCAGCTGGTCACGCTGCGAAGAAGTGGTGGCAATCACCGTATCTTTTTGCTGGATGGTTTCCTTGGTCTGGTTCTTATCCCAGATGATATAACCCCAGGTACCCAGCAGGGCGATCACCAGTCCGGCGGTCAGGTAATTGCGCCAGTTGTTGTTCGCCGGCGGGGGCGTTATTTCACTTGACTTTTCGGTGCCGGGAAAATTTTCAAAAGCCATGGTTAAGGTTTTTCTTGTATTAAAATTAATGAATCTGCCCGTGGATTAAAATAGGGTAACCTCCTGGATATTGACGGCGGGCAGCCTGTTCTAAAACTGTACCAAAGGTACCAACAGCGGTTAAGAACGGATTCCGGCGGAAAGTTATTGCTGTGTTAAAAACATTTCAGAGGCCCGCAACGAACTTTTATCTTTGGGCCATGAGTGCCGAAAAGATCATCAGTGAATGGAAGAAAAAGAGCTTCAAACCGGTTTACTGGCTGGAAGGAGAAGAGGATTATTATATCGACCTGGTGGTCGATCATGCCGAGCATGCCATCATGGATGAATCGGAAGCCGGGTTTAACCTGACGGTTTTTTATGGCAAGGATGCCGACTGGGCGTCGGTGGTAAATGCCTGCCGGCGGTATCCCATGTTTGCCGAACGGCAGGTGGTGCTGCTGAAAGAAGCCCAGCAAATGAAGGACATTGAAAAGCTGGAAGGCTATTTTGAAAGCCCGCTGGCCTCCACCATTTTTGTGATTGCCTACAAGGGCAAGACATTTGACAAGCGGACCAAACTCTACAAGGTTCTTAAACAGCATGCCGAGATATTCAGCTCCGAAAAAGTAAAAGATTACAAACTACAGGAGTGGATCGGTGAGTTCGTGAAAGGAAAAGGATATAAGATCAATGCAAAAGCGATCAGCCTGCTTGATGAGCATATCGGGAATGACCTGAACCGCATTGCCAATGAAATAGAAAAACTGGCGCTGAACCTGAAGGGCAAAAAAGAGATCACGGAAGATGATATAGAGAAGTACATCGGCATCAGTAAAGAGTACAATGTTTTTGAGCTGCAGGCCGCCATTGCCAAAAAAGACCTGGCCAAAGCCATCACCATCATCCAGTATTTTGAAGGAAATCCCAAGGCTGGTCCCATCCAGATGGTGTTACCGGCGCTGTATGCCAGTTTCAGTAAAGTATATACCGTTTTCGGCATGCCGGATAAAAGCGAAGCTGCTTTAAAACCGCATTTCTATTTCAACAGCACGGCGGTGAAGAATGCAATGGAAACCATCCAGAATTATGGATACGATGGTATTGAACGGATATTACTCCTGCTGCACCATTATAATTTAAAAGGAGTGGGGGTGGACAATGCCGGAACCTCCGATGCATCACTGATGAAGGAGATGGTGGTGAAGATGATCGCTTAATAGAAGCCGGTGCGCTTCAGTGGCCTGGATTCCGGTACCGCTTTATAAATATTTCAGGCTTTCCTCTTTATCCTTATGCAATTGTTCTTTCAGTTCTTCCAGCCCGTTGAACTTTACTTCGCTGCGTAAATATTTCTGCACATGCACCCGGATGGTTTTACCGTAGATGTCTTTATTGAAATCAAAGAGATTAACCTCGGTTACCCGGGTACGGCCGTTTACTGTGGGGCGAAAGCCGATGCTCATCATCCCCTTGTAGCGTATTCCTTCCACATCAGCATGTACCGCATAAATGCCATCACCCATCACAATCTTTTCTTCATCGGTGCTTTTCAGGTTGGCGGTGGGATAGCCGAGTTCACGCCCGATCTTGTCGCCATGAAATACCTCGCCTTCAAAGAAGAAGGTGTAGCCGAGTAAATGATTGGCTTCCTCCACGTTGCTGTGCAGGATGGCGTTGCGGATATTGGTACTGCTTACCTTGATGGCATCCAGGATGTGTTCCGATATTTCCTTCAGCTTATAGTTATACACGGCTGCCTTTTCTTCCATCATTTTATAATCACCGGCCCGTTCTTTTCCAAACCGGTGATCATAACCGATGATGATGGTATGCGGACGGAATTTCTCCACCAGGAAATCACGGATGTACTCCTCGGCTGTCTGGTTGGCGAAGTAATCGGTAAAGGGAACAATCACGAGGTGGTCGATGCCGGTCTTGTCGAGCAGTTCGATGCGTTCGGCAAGGGTGTTGATGAGCCGCACACCGGTAATGACCGACGACACCACTTTACGGGGGTGGGGATGAAAGGTGATGATCACCGATTCTCCGCCTGCGGTTGCCGCTTCCTGTTTCAGGCTGTCGATAATCTGGTGATGGCCCAGGTGAACGCCGTCGAACGTACCGATGGTGATAACGGCGTTCCTGAATGAGGGTAGCTGGCTGATGTCGCGGTGTATCTGCATAAGTACGAAGTGCAAATGTAGTTGATAATTGAAAATGGTTTATTGCCGCCCGGCATTTAGTTTTGCGGTATGAGTTTATACACCAAACGAGGCGTTTCTGCCCAGAAAGAAGAAGTACATACTGCCGTAAAACACCTTGACCAGGGACTTTTCCCCAATGCATTCTGTAAAGTATATCCCGATTTCCTGGGAGGAGATGACCAGTTCGTAAACATCATGCATGCCGATGGCGCCGGAACCAAAAGTATCCTGGCTTACCTGTACTGGAAAGAAACCGGTGATATTTCTGTATGGAAAGGAATTGCACAGGATGCCATTGTGATGAACCTCGATGATCTGCTGTGCGTAGGAGTGTACGACAATATTGTTTTCAATTCCACCATCGACCGCAATAAAAACCTGATACCCGGCAACGTGCTGCAGCAGGTGATCGGTGGCTCGCAGGAATTGTTTGATACCTTGAGGTCATTTGGTGTACACATTCATTACCTGGGTGGCGAAACCGCCGATGTGGGTGATGTGGTACGTACCGTGGCAGTAAATGGCACCATGACCTGCCGCTGGCCAAAGAATAAGATCATCAGCAATGAAAAGATAAAAGCGGGTGATGTGATTGTAGGATTTGCCAGCTATGGACAGGCAACGTATGAAACAGCGTACAACAGCGGCATCGGCAGCAACGGGCTCACCAGCGCCCGCCACGACGTATTGGATAAGTTCTATGCCGAAAATTTTAAAGAGAGTTATGATAATGGCTTACAGGAGGAAGTAATATACATCGGTACACATAAATTATCAGACGCTGTTGAACCGCAAACATCAAACCATAAACGACAAACCATCGGCGAGCTCATTCTATCCCCAACAAGAACCTATGCACCGGTGATGAAACAATTGCTCGAAAATCAGTTCGATAAGATCCATGGCCTGGTCCATTGCAGCGGCGGCGGGCAAACCAAGTGCATGAAATATTTGCCTGGTAATTTCAGGGTGATCAAAGATAACCTGTTTGAAGCGCCGGAAATCTTCCGCATTCTTCAGCAGAACAGCAGCAGCAATAACAAAGAGATGTACGAAGTGTTCAACATGGGTTGCCGGCTGGAGATCTATTGCGAAGCTGCTGATGCTGCTGTCATGATCGATGCAGCCAGCCAGTTCGGGATAGATGCACAGGTGATCGGAAGGGTGGAGGCATCAGACAAGAAAGAACTGTTGATCAGGCTTGGCGGTGAAGAGATCCGGTATTGACAGGCAACAGCATTTTTTCTCCTCCCGCTGATTTCTTTTGTTAACCAATTTCTTGCCGTATACATGCCGGTAAAAAAAGAAGGCCACCGAAAGGTGGCCTGTTGATGGCTTTACTTTAACTTATCT
>DMRT01000031.1 GCA_003455235.1 Chitinophagaceae bacterium | reverse complement strand
AGTGTTCTTGCATTGATCAGGTCAACCGGTGTGAACACCTCGTTGTCACGAACGTTCATCCTTTCACGGATGGTACGTGCCATACGGGCCAGGCCTACACCGAACTGTGCATACAGTTGTTCACCAACAGTACGAACACGGCGGTTGCTCAGGTGATCGATATCATCTACTTCGCTCTTACCGTTGGTTAACAACACAAGTGTTTTGATGATGGCGATGATATCGTCCTTGGTCAGTACTTTTTTAGTGATCGGGAAATCAAGTCCCAGGCGGCGATTGATCTTGTAACGGCCAACTTCACCCAGGTCGTAACGCTTATCACTGAAGAATAATTTATCGATGATACCCCGGGCTGTTTCATCATCCGGAGCATCTGCACCACGCAGCTGCTTGTAGATGTGCTGAACCGCTTCCAGTTCACTGTTCGAGGTATCTTTGTTCAATGTGTTGTAGATGATCGCATAGTCGCCGCTCACTTCTTCCTTCTGGATGAAGATGCTCTTCACTTCCATTTCAAGGATCATGGCGATGTTTGATTCATCGAGTACGCTGTCCCTTTCCAGAACAATTTCGTTCCTTTCGATAGACACCACTTCACCGGTATCTTCGTCAACGAAGTCTTCCACCCAGGTACGAAGTACACGGGCGGCCAGACGTTTGCCGATGCATTTTTCCAGGTTCTTCTTATCCGCTTTTACTTCATCTGCCATGCCAAACAGTTCCAGGATGTCTTTATCAGTTTCGTATCCGATAGAACGCAACAATGTTGTTACCGGGAATTTCTTCTTACGGTCGATGTAAGCGAACATCACGTTATTGATGTCGGTGGCGAATTCCATCCAGGCTCCTTTGAAAGGAATAACCCGGGCAGAATATATCTTGGTTCCGTTTGGATGAATTGACTGTCCGAAGAACACACCGGGTGAACGGTGCAATTGAGAAACCACCACACGCTCAGCTCCGTTGATAACGAAAGTACCGCGGGGTGTCATGTAAGGGATATTACCCAGGAACACATCCTGAACGATGGTCTGGAAGTCTACGTGTTCTTCATCATTACAGCTCAGCCTCAGTTTTGCCTTCAGCGGAACTGCGTAGGTGAGTCCACGTTCGATACACTCTTCGATGGTGTAACGCGGGGGATCAACAAAATAATCCAGAAATTCCAGCACGAAGATGTTACGGGTATCAGTGATCGGGAAGTTTTCCTTGAACACCCGGAACAGTCCCTCCACGTTGCGCTTGTCGGGAGTAGTTTGTAACTGGAAGAAATCTTTGAACGATTGAATCTGGATTCCCAGCAAATCGGGAGTCTCTGCTAAAAGTTCAACTTTTCCGAAATTGATACGTTTAGCAGGGTTTGTTTTTGTTGCAGACATATTGTAATTAAAACGTTTTAGTGTGCAGAAGACCCTTTAAATCATGGGGACAGGAACAACTGGTGCCACTAAACCCAAATTATTAAAGGACGGCAAAGGTAGTGAATCTTTTACTATTCTTTGGCTCCGAAATGCGATTTTTTAAGGTTTTGGAAGGATTTTTGTGGATAACCCGCCTTTTTTTCCCTTTTCGCTGATTCCCAGCATGCAAAAGGCCCCGGAATAACCCGGGGCCCCGCTTATTTGCGAAGAAATTATTAAGCGATCTCAACTTCAGCGCCTGCTTCGGTCAATTTAGCTTTCAGGTCGTCGGCAGTAGCTTTGTCAACGCCTTCTTTTACTGGTTTTGGAGCACCATCAACCAGGTCTTTTGCTTCTTTCAGACCCAGGCCGGTCAGTTCTTTAACGATCTTCACAACAGCCAGCTTGTTAGCGCCACCGCTCTTCAGGATAACGTTGAAAGATGTTTTTTCTTCAGCAGCAGCAGCGCCGTCGCCACCACCTGCACTTACCACCACTGCAGCAGCAGCTGGTTCGATACCGTATTCGGTTTTTAAGAATTCAGCTAATTCCTGAACTTCTTTTACTGTTAAGCTTACTAAGTTTTCAGCTAATGCTTTTACGTCTGCCATAATGTTTGAATTTTTTCCGCCTTCACTGTTTTTGACTCCGGCGGAGAGTTTAAAAAAATTGTTTTGCCTTACGTTTTATGCCATCAGGCCATGGGCATTATTATTTTCTCCCCGTGGGGAAGGAAATTCCAATTATGCTTCAGCCGGGGCTTCAGCAGCGGCCGCTTCCGGCCTGTTCTGCAAAGCACCCAGTACACGCTGGATGGGCGATTGCAGCAACCCGATAACCTCACCAATGAGTTCGTTCTTGGTCTTGATCTGGGTGAGCGCTTTCAGCTGGTCGTTACCAACAAATACGTCGCCATTGATGAAGGCGGCCTTCAGTACCGGCTTTTCATTGTTGGTCTCCTTACGGAAACTGCTGATGATCATAGCAGGATCTTTCGGGTTTTCGCTGAACATAAGCGCTGTTACTTTGTGCAGGGAGTCATAAACACCGCTGTACTTTTCAGCGTCGATGCTTTCGAGCGCTTTACGGATCAGGGTGTTCTTGGCAACTTTCATTTCCACCTGCTTGTTGAAGCAATGCCTGCGGAGATTGCCAACCTGCTCTACGGTCAGGCTTTCAGTATCGGTGATGTAGAAGTTATTGTATTGAGCAAATTTGCCTTTCAGCAGCTCAATCACTTCATTTTTTTCCTGTTTTGTCATATCAAATATTTTTTGTTGCCCAGCTACTGGCTTAAGCCCGTAGCAATTCATTAGTTTTGAACAGATTTGGTGTCGATCGCAATGCCCGGGCTCATGGTGCTGGCCATGCTCACTCCTTTGAGGTAAGTACCTTTAGAAGAAGATGGTTTCAGTTTGATGATGGCATTGATGAGTTCCTGGCTGTTTTCAGCAATCTTCTCAGAAGTGAAGCTCACCCTTCCGATGGATGCGTGGATGATACCTACTTTATCCACCTTGAAAGCAATCTTACCGCCTTTCAGATCATTGATGGCACCAGCAACGTCATTAGTTACAGTACCGGTCTTTGGGTTCGGCATCAGGTTGCGTGGACCAAGCACTTTACCCAGTTTACCGATCTTAGGCATCACAGACGGAGTGGCTACAATCACATCGATATCAGTCCAGCCACCTTCAATCTTGGTGATAAACTCGTCCAGGCCTACAAAATCAGCGCCGGCACCTTTGGCTTCGGCTTCTTTATCAGGAGTACAAAGAACGAGCACTCTTTTTGTTTTACCTGTTCCGTGGGGCAGCGATACCGTGCCACGGATGGCCTGGTCGGCTTTCTTAGGATCAACACCCAGGCGGATGTGCAGGTCAACAGAGCTATCAAATTTTGTGGTGTTTACTTCTTTTACCAAGGCGGATGCTTCCTTCAGGGAATATGCTTTGCTTGCATCAACCTTAGCATTTGCTACTTTTCTTTTTTTCGTAATCATGTCTTACAAATTTTAAGGTTGATAATTAATTTTCCCAGGGAGCTTTTCCTTCAACAGTCAACCCCATGCTGCGGGCAGTACCAGCTACCATGCTCATGGCGCTGTTTAGGGTAAAGGCGTTCAGATCGGCCATTTTATCTTTGGCGATCTCTTCCACCTGTGCCCAGGTTACTTTTCCAACTTTTACACGATTGGGTTCTTTACTGCCGCCTTTGATCTTGGCAGCGTCCATTAACTGAACAGCGGCTGGCGGAGTTTTGATGATGAAGTCGAATGACTTATCCGCATAAACGGTGATAACTACAGGGAGCACCTTACCCTG
>DMRT01000328.1 GCA_003455235.1 Chitinophagaceae bacterium | reverse complement strand
TTGCCGGCTTTTAAATTGGCAGGCAAACCTTTAACTGGAAATTCGGCGCCGCTCTTAACCTCTTTGATGAGGATGGAAGTAAAATAAGTTGCACGGCTGGGCCCGAAATTGTTTGGATTGATCCGCAGCCCGGCAATCCGCAGTTCAGGCTGTGCCAGGTCTTCCACCGAAGGCATGCTGCTCCGTTCCATCACCAGCATGTATTGCCCTTTGCCATCAAAAGTTACACCGGGTGTTGGCTTCGCCATCACCAGGTCGTAAATCTCTTTGGGAGGAGTTTGGTATTCAATTGCATCCTGGGCAAAGAGGTAGCCGCTGGTGAACATCAGTACGAGGAGGAAAAACTTTTTCATTTTGTTGTTTAGTATTTGTATTAATGTGAATGCATTTTCAGTAAACGGAATCAATCTTTCAGCAGGTGACCGATCTCTGCTTCAAAAGAAAGATGTTGGGCAAAGAACCGTTCCAGCTCCTGTTTATCACCGGCCAGTGATAGCGACCGCTTGGGTAATACAATGGCCTGCTGACTGTTGATGAATAAATAATAGTGCTGGTCATTCTCTTCTTTTTTTACGATGCTGCCCCATTGAAACTTTGATTCGGTCAATCCTCCTTTCATGCTGATCCCGGTATCGGAAATGCCGACTTCATAGTCTGTGAAAAAATTGTGACTGAGCGGATCGTCAATAAAAGCCCGTGCATTCTTCCGGTGAATGGCGGGCAGTTCAAACAGGGGAATGATGTAAATGGCAAAGAGGATGAAAAGGCTGAAGAAAAAATAAAGGTCAAGTGTGACTTCACGGCCTGAGAATTTTATCAGCAGCAGCATGGCGGTGAAAAAGGCAAAGCGTTTCAGCCAGGCCATGATAATGGCTTTTCTTTTGCCCGGCGAATAAAGGGTTACCTGCTGGTAATATCTCGTGTAATCTTCTTTTGAAAACGTGTAGTTAAGTGTAACCATGATTTATTTAATTACTAATGCCAACCCGGCGGTTGATGAATTCATTCTTCGTGACTTCATTCAGCATAAACAGGGCAAGGTCACCGGCATTGATTGTTCCGCTACCGGATGCCGGCGGGTGACCGGCAACAGTAACGTAGTGGCCGGTTGGCCCTTCGTTGCGGATATCTGCCGGGCAAACGATCGTCCACCTGAGTCCGCTTTCATTCAGTAGTTCATATGCCTTTTTATGTTCCAGTCCAACCGCCAGGTATTCGGGTGGATAGTCATCCTGTTCCATCAGCATGGCTCCGTTTTCTGCATCCAGTATCCCCACAGCCCCAATGGCGAGGATGCGGTTTACCCCGGCTTTTTTCATCTGGGTAATGATGTTCTTCATGCCGAGTGTACGGGTTTTGTCGGTTCCGTCGGTGCCGCCACCAATGGCGGAGAGAACGGCGTCGCAGCCCTTGATGGCGTTGTATACTTCAGTGGCATCAAAGAGGGCGCCCTGTACCAGTTCCAGTCCATCTGTTTGCAGAAAATCGGTGGTAAATACATTCCGGCCGAATGCCCGTACATGATGACCGTTGAACAGGGCCTGCTGAACCAGTTGTTTACCCACCAGCCCGGTGGCACCGAATACAATAAGATTCACGTTGATTGTTTTGATGAAGGTAATTTATTTCGGCCTCAGCACATCGGCAAACTCCGCTGCTTTCTTTTTGAATACGGCGTTTGCAAAAGGACAAAGCGGCAATATTTTCATGGGGTTGGCCCGGGCATATTCCACGGCAGCCTGCACCAGCTGGTATCCCACATTCCTGCCCCTTAGTTCATCCGATACTTCTGTATGGTCAATAATCATCAGGTCGGTGCCGGTCATAGAGTAGGTCATTTCCGCCAGTCGTTTTCCGTTTTCCTCCACGTAAAAAGAACCCTTGTTCCCGTTCTGTTCCTGTTGTATCAGCATTGTGTAAAATTTATTCAATTTACTAAAAAAGTTTTTTTGGTAACTGATTTGTCTACATATTTGCAATACAAATGAAACTGATCAATACAAATAACAACGGCTGGTGGTGGCAGACAAAAGTCTGACGTGTCGCCGTGCTGTTATTACAGGTATCCAACTTATATAAGGCCCCGACACGAAAGTGCGGGGCTTTTTACATGGTCTGAACGGGGATTTAAGGAAATACTTTATAACGGTATTGTTACCAGCGGAAGCCGGAAAATTTATTAAGTAACCGGGTTTTATTAATCAACCATCTAAGTTCACCTTTAGGGGAAAGAGGCATGAAAAAAATAGAAATACATACAACTTTTAAAAAACTTCTTGCCGATGTGTACACACCGGTAGGTATTTACCTGCGGTTGCGTGACCGGTTCCGGGATACCATCCTGCTTGAAAGCACCGATTTCCATGCCGGGGAGAACAGTTATTCCTTTATTGGTATCAATGCCATTGCAGGTATTGAGATCAGCAACCCTATTGTAATGGAATTTAAACTGCCCGGGGAAGAGGCCGAAAGGATCAGCATCCCCAGGCCAGGAGAGGTACCCACACTGCTTTGGGAATTTATGCAACGCTTCCAGGTAAAAGAAGCGGCGCCCAAACCAGTCAACGTGGCGCAGGGATTGTTTGGATACAGCAGTTATGATGCCATACAGTTTTTTGAAGACCTCCGTTTATCTCCTTTGGATAAACAGGAAAACGAAATTCCTTTGATGCGGTACCGGCTCTATCAATACGTGATCGCCATCAATCATTATAAAGATGAGTTGTTCATTTGTGAAAATCATACCCGGGGTACAGTCAGTGAACTTGCCGTTATAGAAAGCCTGATCCGCAACCGGGATGTGCCCGTGTTTCCGTTCCGGGCCCGTGGACAGGAAACAGCTGGCATCAGCGATGCGCAATACGTTGACATGGTGAAGAAGGGAATGGCAGCCTGTTACCGCGGTGATGTATTCCAGGTGGTGCTCAGCCGGCGCTTTCAGCAACTCTTTTCCGGTGATGAATTCAATGTGTACCGGGCGCTGCGCAGTATCAACCCCAGTCCCTACCTGTTTTATTTTGATTATGGAGATTATAAACTAATGGGTTCTTCTCCAGAAAGCCAGTTGATCGTAGATAAGGGCCTGGCCATCATGCATCCCATTGCCGGAACTTTCCGGAGAACCGGCGATGATGAGAAAGATGAGATGCTGGCCAACCAGTTGAAGCAGGATGAAAAAGAAAATGCCGAACACGTGATGCTGGTAGACCTGGCAAGAAATGATCTCAGCCGCATGTGCAGCCATGTGGAGGTATCGCAATTCAAAAAAATAAATTATTATAGCCATGTTATTCACCTGGTAAGTGAAGTAACGGGCAGGGTGGATGCCGGTGTAAATCCTTTCAGGCTGCTGGCTGCAACATTTCCCGCCGGAACCCTCAGTGGTGCTCCTAAAATCAGGGCCATGCAGCTGATCAATGAGTATGAAACGGCTGCCCGGGGATATTATGGCGGTGCCATCGGTTTTATCGGGTTCGATCAGCGCATCAACCACGCCATTATGATCCGTACTTTCCTGAGCCGGAATAATACGCTCATATACCAGGCTGGTGCCGGGGTAGTGGCGGCAAGCGTGCCCGAAAATGAACTGCAGGAAGTGAATAATAAATTGAATGCATTAAAACAGGCAATTGAACTGGCGCAAACGATAGGATGATGGTTAATAGTTAATAGTTCATGGTTGATGGTTAAGAAAGAGCATGCGGTGCGAATCATCTTCTATGAACCCTAAACTCTAAACCACTAAACCAAAAAAAAAATGAAAATACTTGTTTTCGATAACTACGATTCATTCACCTATAACCTGGTGCACCTTGTTGAAAAGATCACGGGGGAGAAAGCAGATGTATTCCGCAATGACCAGATCAGTTTGAATGAAATCGGTACCTACGATAAGATTATTTTATCACCCGGTCCCGGTATACCTGAAGAAGCAGGATTGTTGCTGCCGCTGATAAAAAAATACGCTGCTTCCAAACCGATACTGGGGGTATGTCTTGGCCACCAGGCCATTGCAGAAGCATTTGGTGGAAAGCTTATCAACCTCAGCACCGTGTATCACGGAGTGGCTACACCGGTAACCATATTGAATAAGGAGTCGGAAATATTACGCGGACTACCGGAAACGATTGAAGCGGGGCGCTACCATAGCTGGATTGTTAGTGACGAAGGATTTCCGGACGTACTTGAAGTAACGGCAAGAGACGAACATGGATACATCATGGCGCTGCAGCACAAAGAATACGACGTGCAGGGGGTGCAGTTCCATCCGGAGAGTGTGCTTACCCCCGATGGCGAAACTATTATACGAAACTGGTTAACGGCATGAAGGAGATACTGAACTATTTATTCGGGCATAAAAGCCTTTCACGGGAACAGGCAAAAGAGGTATTGCTGAATATCTCCCGCCAGCTGTACGGGGAAGCTGAGATCACGGCATTTATTACCGTGTACCTCATGCGCAGCATCACCATCGATGAACTGCAGGGATTCCGGGATGCATTGCTGGAACTTTGTGTGCCGGTTAACCTGGATGAATATGAAGTGATGGACATTGTGGGAACGGGAGGCGATGGAAAAAACACATTCAATATCTCCACACTCAGTTGTTTTATTGTAGCGGGCACAGGTAATAAAGTGGCCAAGCATGGCAATTACGGAGCTTCTTCCATCAGTGGTTCCAGTAACGTAATGGAACAACTGGGATATCAATTCAAAGCAGATGTACCGGCGCTGAAGAAAGAGCTGGAAGAAGCGAATATCTGTTTCCTGCATGCGCCCTTGTTTCACCCGGCGCTAAAGGCGGTGGCGCCTGTACGGAAAAGCCTGGGCATCCGTACGTTTTTTAACATGCTGGGCCCCCTGGTAAACCCGGCATCGCCAACGTACCAGCTGGTGGGTGTGTACAACATGGAAATGGCGCGGATATACAATTACCTGCTGCAGCAGGGCAACAGCGCCTTCACCATCATTCATGCACTGGATGGATACGATGAAATATCATTAACCGGCGATACCCGGGTGATCACCCAGTCGGGAGAAAGAACTTTCAGTGCCGTGGAGCTGGGCAAACGGATGGTGTATCCATCAGATATACACGGAGGCAACTCGGTGGAGGAGGCAGCTGCCATCTTTTTGAAAATAATAAAAGGCGAAGGAAGCTGGGCACAGAATGCGGTGGTGCTGGCCAATGCGGCAATGGCGCTGCAGTGTACCGGACAATACCGGGATTATGAAGAATGTTACCAGCGGGCAGTGGAAAGCCTGGAGGGTGGCAAAGCCTATGAATCTTTACAAAAACTGACCGGCAGTAATTGATGAATATCCTCGATAAAATAATTGAACATAAACAAAAGGAAGTGGAAGCGCTGAAGCGGAATTCGCCTCTTTCCGCTGTATTCAGCAGAACGGTTCTTTCGCTGAAGCATTTCCTGCTGGATGACACAAAAACAGGTATTATTGCCGAGTTTAAACGGAAGTCGCCATCGAAGGGAATCATCAACAACCGGGCAGATGTGGTTGAAGTAACAGGCGCATATACCGGTTATGGAGCTTCCTGCTTGTCCATTTTAACGGATTCGTTTTTTTTTGGCGGCTCAGCAGATGACCTTCGCCGGGCTAGGGTGAATGAAATTCCCATCCTGCGGAAAGATTTTATCATCGATGAATACCAGGTGGCGGAATCGAGGGCCATGGGGGCCGATGTTATTTTATTGATAGCCACGTGTCTTTCGCCGCACCGTGTTAAAGAATTGGCTTCCTTTGCAAAGTCATTGCAACTGGAGGTATTGCTGGAGATAC
>DMRT01000185.1 GCA_003455235.1 Chitinophagaceae bacterium | reverse complement strand
TCCGCCCTTAGGGGAAACTTTATTGGTGATGAGGTTGAGTTCGCCGCCGTTGGAATAATAGATCTCGGCCGGGTTCTCATCGCCGTTGTGCATGCGGGAGGCAAAAGAAACCTGGAAGCCGCTGGTCATATCATTTGATGGACCGTAATCAAAAACGGCGAGTGTGGTATCCCAGTTCCTGCGGCCATCCTTCCACATATAGATACCACCATTGGCCACCACGCTGCGGGGATGCGCCAGTCCGCTGAACCAGTGCACCGTATCTATCTGGTGGCTCATCCATTGCCCGGGCATGCCGGAAGAATAAGGCCAGAACAAACGGTACTCTAAATATTTTCTTGGATCCCATGCTTCGAAAGGGCGGTTCATTAAAAACCGTTTCCAGTCAACATCTTCTTCTTTACACTTTGCCACCAATGCAGGTCTGCGCCAACGGCCCGGCTGGTTCACATTCCAGGTAAGTTCCACCATGGTAATGGGGCCAAACTTTCCTTCCTGGATAAAACCGGCTGCTGCTTGATAATTACCGCCGCTTCTTCTTTGCGATCCTATCTGAACGATCCGGTCCGTTGCTTTCACTGCTTTCAATGCGGCGATATTATCATCCATTGTTTCGGCAAAGGGTTTCTCCACGTATGCATCCTTATTCGCCTTCATGGCTTCTATGCAATGCAGCGCATGCTGGAAGTCGGCCGTGGCAATGATCACCGCATCAATGTCCTTCGTGTTGTACAGTTCTTCATTGTTCATGCATGCTTTTATATCATGTCCCATGGCGTTCTTCAGAAATGCCTGGCCTTCTTCCCGGCGCATCTTCCAGATGTCGGACACAGCCACGAAATCAAAATTCAGTTCCTGGTAATGATTGAGGAAAGACGGGAACAGCGACTGACGGAAGCGGTCGGAGAAACCAATGGCGCCCAACCGCACCCGGTCGTTGGCGCCTTTGATATTGGCATAGCTTTTAGCACTGAAGCCCATGGCCCCGATGTATGTTCCCGCTGCAGCAAGTGCAGAATTGCGGATGAATTTTCTGCGTGTTGGCATGATTGAAAAGTTATAAGTTAAACGTTGTAACCCAAAAGTGAAGCCTTTGTTTTTGACTTTTTGCTTTTGACTTCCTATTTGAGCTCTTTAATTTTAATACTCCTGTACGATACTTCGTTACCGTGGTCCTGTAAAAGGATATGGCCCTTGTATGCTTCGCCGAAGTTCTTCCAGATCACGTATTTGCTGATGGCCACCAGGCTGCGGTATTCTTTTGAACCCCGGATATACTCCAGCACTTTCACTCCGTTGAGGTAATGTTCCACCTTGTTGTTGGGATATACCACAATGCGTCCGCAATTCCAGGAGCCCACCGGGCGTATGAATCTCTTTTGTTTATCCGCTTTGATAAGGTCGTAGAGCGAAGCCAGCGTTCGGTTGCCCTCACGCCCCATTTTAGCATCGGGATGCAGGCTGTCATCCAGCACCTGGTATTCGAGCCCGATGGCAGAACCGGTGGATGCTTCAGCCAGCGTAACAAAATACTTCACGCCGCTGTTGGCGCCGGGTGTCATCTTAAATTCAAAAGAAAGGTCAAATGCGGAGAACTGATCTTTCGTAACAATATCACCTCCGTTGGTTGATTCCTTACCTTCCGATGACTGTACCGTAATGGCGCCATTGCTGATGCTCCATCCGGTTGCCGGGAATGTGTTTCTTTTTGCGCTTATCCAGCCGTTATTTGTTTTTCCGTCGAATAACAAACGCCAGCCGTTCTTTTTTTCATACTCATTCAATGAGTTGGTCACATAGTTCACCACGTACACGCCGGGCGGAAAAGGAGTTGGCCTGATGCCGGTGGTTTTGATGCGGATGTTTTTAAAGAATATTTTTTTACCCGCCCGGTCTTCTGCCACTGCGTGGGCCTGCAGGCCGATGAAACCCCTGGCATCAAGCGTATCAACCACGTAAGCGGCGGCGATCCCGTTCACCCAGGTTTTCATTTCATTGCCCGTGCATTCAATGGTATAATGATTGTATTGTTTGGGCTTGTAAGCATGTTGTGCAGCAGCATTCAGCTGCATAGGGTATATCCACTCCCTCCGGCCCTCGTCATAGACACCACCGGTCCATCTTCGCCAGGTGGGGTCCACTTCACACTGCCTGCCGTATACTTTTCCTTCGCCGTTATTGGCTGCTGCGTCAAAATGACTTCTTGTCTGCACCCCCGAATTGCCCTCCTCGTCCTCCACATAGATATCCAGTTCCAGCACAAAATCGCCGTATTCTTTTTTAGTGACGAGGAACGTATTCCCAGTATTGGCTACGGTTGTTGCCACAATTACCCCGTCTTCTGCCCTGAATGTTGCTTTGCCTCCCAATGTCTTCCAGCCCGTAAGGTCTTTCCCGTTGAATAAATTGGTCCAGCCCGGCTGTGCCATAGCTGATGATGAAATAAATGAAAGGGCAATGATGAGTTGAAGAGTTCTTTTCATGATGGTTAAGCTGGTTATTTTGGTCCGTATTAGTAAATGTAACAAGATTTTAAAAAATTTCAGACGTTTAGGCGTACTCAGACTTCGGGAGTTTTGAAAATTTCCGAAGTCTGTGTACCGGCAACCGCCGGGAAACTTACCGCTTTGTGGTATTGCATTCCCTGTTCCGGTTTTATATATTTGATGCGGCCGGGTATTACTTATACTGCTCACCCCCTGATCTTCACAGGCAAGCGCCGCACTCTTCCTGGAAACTACCATATCCTTACACGGTTTAACAAACGATCATTCATTCTAAAAAAACACGTATGAACGCTTCTGTTTACATCCTGTACGCCATTTCGCTGATCTGCATCGTGCTGGGTTTTTTTGCACTGCTCAAGCAGAAAACCTATATCAATGCAGAAACAAAGGAACCCACCGAAGTGGAATTGCCGATCCTGGGAAAAATGAAGACCAACTATCCTACCCTGATCTTCCTGGCCATGGGTATCTTCCTGGCGGCTTATGTGTTCAACCGTTCCTATACCGACACCAAGAAATACAACGAATGGACCATTTCGGGCCGGCTGGTAGACACGTCCCGTTCCATCGATAACTTTTCGTACGGCGAACTGAAGATCATTCCCAAAGATGTGGATGACAAGGTATATGCCAACGGCGTATTTGAAATAAAGATGCAGCTGGAAGAAGGGCACGAGTTTGAAGATGAAGTGGAGAACATCACCTATACCAACAAAAACTTCTCGGCGTATTTCCAGCCGTCGGAAGAAAAAAAGAAAAAAGAAAAGAACGACAACAGCAGTATACTCGACAAATTCACCAAACGGACAAGGACCTACAAGCCCATTGTTCTCAATAATTTCTGACAACCTGTAAAACAGCACAGCATGAAAACATTCTTTGTAACATCAGTCCTGGTTATTGCCATGTCGTTAACCGCTGCAGCCGATAATTTCCAGTTCTTTTACCAGTCGGGAAACAATTTTTATTATGCCTCCTATGAATCCGTAAAACTGTACGATGCCGGCAACAGGCTTGTGTTTTCAGGATTTACCGACAAATACGGCCGCATTGCCATTAAATTAAATTCCGGCAACTTTACCTGCAAGGTGATGTACCGGAAAACAGAATACGCCACATCCATCAGCATCAGCAACCGAACCGGCATCAGCAAGGTGTATTTCGGGCGGGCGATGAGACCATACAGCGTACGGGTATTATAAATACATCTAAGATGTAAGAATCCGGAAGCAGGGTCGTATCATTTCGTTCATGGTTGAATTCTCTTTTCCATTCCATGGCCGGGCGGGAACGGGAGCCTTGGTCAATAATTTCTTCGTACATTTAGTTTCAACCTCCCGTGTATGAAAAAGCTGTTCTTTTTTGCCGGCCTGCTGCTGTCTTCGGCCGCCTTTTCGCAAACCATCATCCAGCGTGATCCTGAAATTGAACAGATGATGAAGGAGGTTTCGGCCGACACTTTGAAGAGTTATATCAAAACACTGGTTGCCTTCGGAACAAGAAATACACTAAGCACCCAAACCGATCCCAAACGCGGCATTGGCGCCGCCCGCAACTGGGTACTGGGCAAATTCAATGAGTTTGCCAAACAATCCGGCGGCCGCTTATCAGCCTTCATCGATACCACCACCCTGCCCCCCGATGGAAAACGGGTGGACGTTACTTTATTACTCGGCAATGTGGTGGCCACCCTCAAAGGAAGCGATCCCGGCGACAAACGCATTTTTCTCATCAGCGGCCATCTCGACAATATGCGCAGCAGCGTGATGGACCGTACCGGCGATGCGCCCGGTGCCAACGACGACGGCAGCGGTACGGTGGCCGTGATGGAATGTGCACGGGTGATGAGCAAACATGCGTTCCCGGCCACCATCATCTTTGTAGCGGTAAGCGGAGAAGAACAGGGCCTGCTGGGCGCCCAGTACATGAGCGAAAAAGCAAAGAAGGAAGGATGGGATATTGAAGCGGTGCTCAACAACGACATCATGGGCAGCAACAACAGCAACGAAACAAACATCATCAGCAATACCCGGGTCCGGGTGTTCAGCGAAGGACTACCGGCTTTTGAAACAGAAAAGAATGCGGCCACTATCCGCAACCTGGGCCTGGAGAATGACGGAAAGGCCAGGCAGCTTGCCCGGTATGTGAAAGAAGTTGGCGAACGGTATGTCGACAACCTGGAAGTGGTGATGGTGTACCGCAACGACCGCTTTCTCCGCGGCGGCGATCATACGCCTTATGTGCAGCGGGGATTTGCCGCAGTGCGTATCACCGAAATGAATGAGAACTATACCCGCCAGCACCAGGATGTGCGTACAGAAAACGGTATCCGCTACGGCGACCTGGAAGAACATATTGACTACGAATACCTGCGTAAGAATACCGCCATGAACCTGGTGAACCTGGCCAACCTGGCCAAAAGCGCCGGCATGCCCGACTCGGTTAAAATGGATGTGAAAAAATTAAGCAACAGCACTTATCTTTATTGGAAAGCACCGGCCGTGGGTAAGGTAAAAGGTTATTATGTGCTGGTTCGGGAAACCACCAGTGCCTTCTGGCAAAAGAAACTGTTTACTGCCGAAACCGAAGTACGTTTACCTTTTTCGAAAGACAATTATTTTTTCGCCGTGCAGTCGGTAACCGAATCAGGCAACGAAAGCCTGCCTGTTGTACCGGGCGTGGGGCGCTGATGCCGCCCATTACCCATTACCCTCTCCCAGTATCCTCTTTTATTAACCAGGGTGTTCCCTGTTAAAGAATTAAAACCATGAAGGAAAACACAAGGTACTGGTATGCTGTATACACCCGGCCTCGCTGGGAAAAGAAAGTGGCAACCCTGCTGGAAGAAAAAGGCATTGTACATTACTGCCCGCTGAACAAAGTGGTGAAGCAGTGGAGCGACCGGAAAAAAACCGTACTGGAACCTTTGTTCAAATCGTACGTGTTTGTGCAGGTGGAAGAAAAGCATAAATGGGAGCTGATGAATGTGAGCGGTATCCTGAACTATGTATATTATATGGGCAAGCCGGCCCGGATCCGCGACAGCGAGATTGAAACGGTAAAAAAATTCCTGAATGAGTTCACGTCGGTGCAGGTGGTGGAAAGCATTGCCGGAAAGAATGCAAGAGTGAAGATCAGGCAGGGCGCCCTGATGAACTACCACGGCATCCTGCTGGAAGTACACGGTAAAAAAGCCAGCGTGCAGATCGAGAGCATGGGAGTACAGCTGATTGCTGTTTTTGACAAACATAATTTAGAAGTGCTGGGAGAGAAGTAGACAATCCTTTCTTTACCGGTGTTAACAATAATTTTTCATCTGGCAACCGGTATTTGTTTTATTTTCAAACGTACCAGTTAATAAACCCTTCATGTAACCATGTTCAGTTTCTTCAAAAAGAAAAGAACGGAGGAAGACATACATCAACCCCTGCCTGTGGTTACCGATATCCATTCGCACATCCTGCCGGGCATTGACGATGGCGCACCGGATGTGGAGAGCTCGCTGGTGCTGATTCAGGGAATGATGAACCTGGGCATCCGCAAATTTATTGCCACGCCGCACGTGATCGGCGACCTGTACCGGAATACCCCGCAAACCATCAATACCGCACTGGAAGAAACAAAAGCAGCCTGTAAAAAAGCAGGCCTTGCAGTGGAAATATCTGCGGCCGCCGAATACATGATCGATGATTATTTCCTAGAACTGCTGCGCAATAAATCGCCGCTGCTTACCCTGCACAGCAACATCATTCTTACCGAGTTTTCCTACTCCACCCCCCCGGGGAACGTGGAAGCCATTACAGCCGGTATTATTGCCCAGGGATACAAACCCATCCTGGCACACCCCGAGCGCTATCATTTTTATCATCATAATCCTGATATCTATCATCACCTGAAAGAAATGGGCTTTCACCTGCAGGTGAACCTGCTGTCGCTGACGGGCTATTACGGCAAAAGCGTGCGCAAGGCGGCCCTGTTCATCATCCAGAAAAACCTGGCAAGCCTGGTGGGTACCGACCTGCATCACAAATATCACCTGGCGGCTTTCAACGATCCAAAAAACAGGGCAGTGCTGCATGAATTGCTGGGCAACCGGCAGTTCAACAACCTCGAAGCGCTGGCTGCAGGCAGTCCCGTTTAAATAATTATCTTAGTTCCATTCTTAAATAACCAACCCGGATGAGATCAGTCTGCACCGTTGTACTTCTTTTATTTTTTTGTCTGGCCCAGGCACAAACCACATATGACATCAGTGCCACGGGCAGCGACGCAGTCGGCAATGGCGCCAGCGGCAATCCCTGGCGAACACTGGCGCACGCCGCTTTGATGGTAAAGGCAGCAGGCAGTATCATTCATGTAAAAGCCGGCACGTATACTGAAACCGAACAGGTAAAGCTTGGCATTGGAGTAAGCGTGGAGGGAGAAGGAGATTCATCCATTATCAAAAGCGCCCTGAAAGATGACTGGAAAGAAATCCTTTCACTCCGCTCGGAGGAAGGAACAAAAGGTGACCAGCATATTTCGAAGCTGAGGTTGGACGGGCAGAACCTGTCAACCTTCTGGGCCATTTATGTAAGCGGTCGAAGCAATGTGCACATTTATGATTGCAGCATTGTTGATTTCAAAGACCGCGGCGTGATCTTCAATGGAAGAAATGATGACCAGGCCATAGCCCCCGCAACCTATGCCACCGGCAATAAATTTTACAACAACCGGGTAAGCAACTGTGCTGCCTACAATACAGCCAATGGCGTGTATGGCCGGGGCTGTCTGAATATTGGCGGACAGGACGGAATGGAGATCTATAATAATACCATGGTGCAGAACCAGCGGCCAAACGGGTATAATGGTTACCTGATCAAATACCACAACGACGGTTACCTGAAAGGCATTAAGATTTACAACAACACATTAACCAAGATTCCGTTTGCCGGGAATTTCGGCGGCGACAACGGCTGGGATTTTGCCATCGAATTCTGGAATGTGCAGGGAGGCATGGATATCTATGGTAATACCATCCAGGGCGCCATTGATATTGTAAACACCAGCAAGGGCATGTATCCCTTCGGCATCCGGATACACGACAATAAAATCGGGCAGCCCGTATTGAACAGTCATTATGAAAGCGGGCTAATTTTCGAAGTGTCGAACGAATCGGTGATTGTGGAAAATAATGTGCTGAGTAATATATCCGGGGGTGTTTTGTTCTATGCACAGGAGAATACCATACTCAATGACATTGTCATCCGCAACAACCGGTTTGAAGAAATCGGCCGGCGTACCGGCAACGGCAATAATGGCAACGGCATCCAGGTGAGCTGTGGTACCCTGTTGGGAAATATCAACCACTACAGTCTTTCTGATATGCTGATTGAAAACAACCGCTTTATGGCAGCAGCAGGCAATGCCCCGTTTTATGGTATTGAAATCACCGGCGGGGCCGCAGCCATGAACATCAAAATCAGGAAGAATACCATCCACGGATTTACAGCCGCCTGCATTGTTGCCAACCCGGCTAAAGTGATCGACAGTTTACTGATCGAAGAAAATATTTTATCCGGTAACGGAAACGGAAACGATCCCTTTTATATCGTGGGCACTCCATCCAATTACCGGTTTAAGAACAACACCAAATCCAATGCAGCCGGTGGTTCAAATGGCGGCTTCAGTTTACGCCAGGAAATACTGCGCCCGGTTTATTACGAGGCAAAAAGCATTACCCCCATTCAGGGCATCGGTTTGCTCACGTTTATTCTCTTTCTGCTGTTTGCAAGGAAAGAAAACAAGTATTCATTCCCCGCCGGTATGGTATATGCGGGCATTTTATCACTGGCGGCTTTTGAAGAAGGACACAAAGGAATGCTGATCATCTATGCCTGTGTTGTTGCCATGTGTGTGTATGGCTGGTTGCAGTGGCGAAAGCGGGACCGGAAGGGGCATCGCATCATCCGCATTACAAGGTCGGAGAAAAGGGAGTTGGGGATACAATTCGCCCTGTTTGCTGCATCCGGCGCTGCTCTCTTTGCCGCATTCAATTTTGCCGGCAGGTTTTTTATCCCGGGTATGATTTCCTGGATGGATGCAATACTATATGCTGCCGTTTTAACCGGAACCTGGACAATGACACAAAAGAAACTGGAAACCTGGTATTGGTGGATGGCCGCCTTTGCCATTGCAATTCCGGCCTTCTTCATAAAGCACTACCTGTTCTATTGCTGCTGGAATGCACTTTTGCTTGCCATTGCCGGATGGGCATTGTTCAAA
>DMRT01000111.1 GCA_003455235.1 Chitinophagaceae bacterium | reverse complement strand
TCCACCAGTCCTTCAGGTTGCCATCGGCATCGTACTGACGCCCGAGATCATCAAAACCATGGGTCATCTCATGGCCGATCACGGCTCCGATGCCACCATAGTTTACAGCATCGTCTGCTTCAAAGTCGAAAAAAGGCGAACGGAGTATGGCAGCCGGGAAAACAATCTCGTTTTTTGGTGGACTGTAATAGGCATTCACCGTAGGCGGTGTCATGTTCCATTCGGCCTTGTCGATCGGTTTACCAAGCCTGCTGATATTATCCTGGTATGCCCACTGGTTGCAGCGCAGGACATTACCAATGAAATCGTCTCTTTTGATCACCAGCCCGTCATAGGTTTTCCATTTATCCGGGAATCCGATCTTTTTGGTGAACGCATGCAGTTTACCCAGGGCCCGTTCTTTTGTTTCGGCACTCATCCAGTCGAGTTGCCTGATGCGGCTGTCGAATGTCTGGATCATATTGTTCACCAGTTCCAGCATTCTCGCCTTGGCGGCCTGGTTAAAATATTTATCTACATAAAGCTGTCCAAGTAATTCACCCAATTGGCCATCAATGAGTCCACTCATGCGCTGCCAGCGGGGAGTCATTTCCTTTTGACCGGACAGTACCTGGTTGTAAGCGAAATTCGCATTCACAAAACCTGAACTCAGGTAAGGGGCTGCTGCTTTCATCACGCCCCATTGCAGGTACACTTTCAGATCAGACAATGAAGTGGCTCCCAGCAGTGAATCAAGGAACACCAGGAATTTTGGATTGCTCACCACCAGGCTGTCCTGTTTTGTTTTATAACCAAGCTGTGTAATGATGTTCTGCCAGTTCAGGTTGGGGGTTTTTGCACTGAGATCGGCAACGGCAAATTTATTATAGAGCTTCACGGGATCACGCATTTCCACCCTGCTCATCTGTGCCCCGGCAATCGCCGTTTCCAGCTGGACGACGATGGCTGCACTGGCAAATGCTTTGTATTCCTCCCATCCGGAAAGTTTAAAGAGCGTGGAAATATAGTTTACATATTCGGCCCTTATCTTCTGGTTGCGGGCATCGTTCTTCAGGTAGTAATCCCGGTCGGGCAAGGTGGTTCCGCCCTGGCCGATGTTAATGATATACCGGGTAACGTCTTTGGAATCCTGGCGCACAGAAATTCCGTAAAATGGAGAAGCAATGGACCTGGAACGCAGGTAGTTGATATGCTCAAGCAGGGCAGATTTGGAACTGAGTTTTTCAATATCATCCAGGTAGGGCCTGATGGGTTGAGCTCCCAGTTTTTCAATGGCGGCACTATCCATGGCGCTGGCATAAAAATCGCCCACCCGTTTCATAAGTTCGTTCTTGCCCGGGTTGGCAGCAGCTTCTTCGAGCAGTTCTTTCAGTGCTTTTGAACTTCCTTCAATCAACTCGTCAAAACTTCCCCACCTTGTTTTGGAAGCAGGAATGGGGGTATTCTTTATCCAGTTGCCGTTTGCATACAGGTAAAAATTATCGCCCGGTTTAACAGTGAGATCCATGTTGGCCGGGTCAATAAATTTGCGGGTTGTTTTTTGCGCCGTTACGATACCGCTCACCATCACGGCCAGTATCAAAGCAATTACAGTTTTCTTCATATATATGGGTTTAAAAAATAAAAATAGGAATCCCGCCAAAAATAACATGAGAAAATATGTTAACGGCAAAATGACGGATAAGGCTGGCTCCGTTCAAATAAAAATTGGCGCCCGGCAGCAGGGTAATGATTATTTTTGACATCCAAAATGAACTTGCCAGCTTTCCGATATACAGCCCTGTTTACCCTCTTGTTTTTCCCCCAGGTCCTTTTTGCTCAAGGTACCAATACAAACCCCGGGATTATTACAGGAAGCATCCTTGATGCTTCGAATGGCAAGGCCATCCAGGGTGCCAGTTTAACTATTCAGCTGCTGGCCGATACATCTGTTAAACATACACAGCTGAGCCTGAAGGATGGAGAATTCCTTTTTGAAAAACTGGTTTTTGGGTATTACCGGCTGCGGGTGAATGCAGTAGGGTTTGCCGGTCTTTCTATCGACAGTATCAATATCCGGCAGGAACGGTTTGATTTCGACCTGAATGATATTAAACTGAACCGGGCCGCTTCCACGCTTAATGAAGTGGTGGTATATGCCGAAAAACCATTGATCGAAAACAAAGACGGCAAGATCATCTTCAATACCGGTGAATCGGCCCTTAGTTCGGGCGCCACAACCACGGAACTGCTGAAGCAAACACCACTGGTGAATGTTGACAATGATGGAAAAATGCTGCTGCGTGGCAAGGAAGTGAAGATACTGATTGACGATAAACCGGTGGAACTGGATTCAAAACAACTGCAGGATCTTTTGGAGAGCATGCCCGGCAGCATGATTGAAAAAATTGAAGTGATGACCACGCCGCCACCGCAGTATGCCAATGAAAGAGGAGGGGTGATCAACATCGTTACCAAGAAAAACAAAGTGGGCTTTAATGCACGCATAAATGTGAACTACGGCACCCGTGGTGAAGCGGGCATCAATGGAAACCTGGGTTACCGCAAGAATAAATTTGTATTGAATTTTTCAGCGGGCTTCGGGTACAACCAGTACCGGAGTAACAGTTACAGCAACCGGCAGAATTATTATGCCGACTCGATCAGTTATTTCAATACCGTGGGCGAAAGCGGCAGCAATAACCGGCGGCCCAACTTCAGGCTCAGTCTTGATTATGACCTGAACAAACGGAACAGCCTGAATTTTACATCGCTCTATAACAGCAACAACTCCGCCAGCAATAATGAAACGGAATACAGCAACCTGAACCGCAATTCACAGGTGTACCGGCTCAGCAACCGCATTACCGGAACGGACAATGAAAGCTGGAATCCGAATTTCAATTTTACCTATACATACAAGGGCAAAGATCCCCGGGAAGTGCTGAAACTTATTACGGGCATTAATTTCAATGCCAATAATAACGTGAGGGATTTTTACCAGCAGTACCTGAACCCGGATAATACCCCCACCGGCAGCGACTCCACCCAGCAACAGGGAACCTACAGCAAGAACCACAGCATCAACCTGAACCTGAATTACGACCGGCCGCTGGTGAAAAAACTTTCCCTGCATGCCGGAGCCAGCTTTAGCCGGTATAACAACCACAATGTGCTGAACACCCGGTTCATGAAAAAACCGGAAAACGTTTTTGTGAAAAATGAACAGCTGAGCAATGATTTTCTTTTTCATCAAACCGTTTTGGGCATGCGGGCTTCCCTGCGCTATGATATTGTACCCGATTTTTACATCAATGCCGGCGTGCAGGTGGAACATACCGGGACGAACTTTGATTTTAAAACTGATACCAGCCGTTTTGCAAATAATTACTGGACCCTGCTTCCCTTTGGTACCGTGATGAAGAAATGGAAGAACGATGTGAGCATTACATTTGCCTACAAAAGAACCATACAACGGCCGAGACTTAATGAACTGAACCCGAGCCTGGATTATGCCGATCCGTACAATACACGTTCAGGTAATCCTTACCTGCAGCCGTACTATGCTGATAATTTCGATCTCATTTTTGGCAAATGGCACAAAAAATACAATTTCAATATTTCCGTCGGGTACAACTCCCTGCAGGACATTTACAGTTCCATCCGTACATTGTTACCCGATGGAAAAACATTCACCACCTGGCAGAACATCAGCGGGCGAAAAGAGTATGAAGCCAGTCTCTGGGGCGGTTACACCATCAGTAAAAAAGCAAAAGCCAACCTGAGTTTTGGGTATACGTTCAATGAATACAGCGCATTTGACCGTACGGTGCGCTATTTCCGCAACGGCGGTTCTTTTTATTCCACCCTCAACGGCAGTTACCAGTTCAATGATGTGTGGAATGCCAATGCCAGCTTCACGTTCAACCGCTTTGCCAATCCACAGGGTACGGTGAGAAATACACTGAGTATGAATGTAGGCGTGCAGCGTAAATTTTTCAATAAGCGGTTTATTGTTACGGTCAATGTCATTGATCCCTTCCGCCAGCAGCAGAATAAAAACTATACCTACGGAAGTAATTTCAGCCTGGAAAGCTCCAGTACCACCAATACCCGCAACTACCGCATTGCTTTGAGTTATGTGTTCAAGAAGACACCGAAGCAATCAGGGAAAGAAGCACTGCTGAAGAAATTAAAAAAGAATTGATCCTCCCGGTCAGGCCAGTGCCAGCCGTTTCGCCAGCCAGCTTTCCTTAACGGGAATAAGCCATTTATCCATCCATTCTTTTTTGGTAAGAACCGTGTTGTTGAAATAAAGCGTGTCAGGTGTAATAAAACCATTCTGCACTGCATAATCCAGCTGGTTGAGAGGAAGCAGCTGGGTTTTATCTTTTATCAGAAAGGCCAGCGTCTGCCGGTCGAACAGCTGTACCTTATATTTTTCTTCGATGGCCTTTATCAGTCTTACCGAACTGTCGGTGCTGCACCCGCTTACACCGGTGGCGGTTTCATCGGCCATGATCACGATGAACTGACCGAAAAACAAATTGGCATATCCTTTTACGGGGTGACCATGGCTGTCCCACCGGGCCACAAACTCATTCAGCATGTCTTCCATTTCCAGCGCTTCGCTCATAAAAAAGAGGCGGCTGCTCTGGTAGATCCACACACGGGATTCGTCCGCAAAATCTTCGGGAATATGAGATTGAAAATCGAGGTTCATGCTTAATTTATATTCTTAATTCTTAATTGACATGGCAACCAGTTCCGCAATATCCAGCACCTGCACTTCTTCTTCCTTGTTGCTGTTTTTTACTCCATCCGTCATCATAGTATTGCAGAAAGGGCAGGCTGCGGCGATGACAGAAGCACCTGT
>DMRT01000060.1 GCA_003455235.1 Chitinophagaceae bacterium | reverse complement strand
AAGGAATCAACTCCGGCGAATTGCATAATACAGACCCCCGTGTTGCTGTATTGACCATTTTATCGGCCGTACGGGGACTGGAGTTCTGGCAGCAGCACAAACGATTCATCCCTGCTGAAACACTGGAACAGGACATGGTGAATCATTTATTAAACGGAATCACAAAATAAATTTATGGCAGTTCACTTCCATCCGCTGAAAGTAAAAGACGTTAAACGGGAAACCGAAGACTGTATTTCTGTTGCCTTTGAAATACCCGAAGCGCTCAGGAATGAGTTTTTATTTGAACAGGGGCAGAACATCACCATCAAAAAAATAATCAACGGGGAAGAACTCCGCCGCTCCTATTCAATCTGTTCTTCACCCTTTGAGAGTGAACTGCGCATTGCGATTAAAAAAGTGGAGGGTGGCAGGTTTTCGTCCTTTGCAAATGAAGCACTGAAGGTGAATGACCAGCTGGATGTACTTCCCCCCACCGGAAAATTCAATACATTGCTGAATGGTGCAAACGAAAAGAATTACCTGGCGTTTGCGGCAGGGAGCGGCATTACACCGGTCATTTCCATTATAAAAACCACACTGCAGGCCGAATCTAAAAGCCGTTTCACACTGGTATTTGGCAACCGGGGCCGTCATTCTATCATTTTCTTTGAAGAGCTGGAGGCACTGAAAAACAAATATCTCCATCGCTTTCATTTTATCAACATATTGAGTCGTGAAAGAACCGATGCCCCGATCAATTCCGGAAGGATCGATACCTCTAAATTAACAGAGCTTAACCGGTTGATCGATTACCTTCATGCAGACGATATCTTTATTTGCGGCCCGGAAGAAATGATCTTTTGTGTGAAAGACTTTATGGAAGGCCTGGGCATCGATAAGAAGAAGATACATTTTGAACTATTCACCACACCCGGGCAAACACCGGAAACCAAAAAGATAACCCGGCAACCGGCTGACAATGCTCCCAAAAGCAGGATTACCGTTAAACTGGATGGCAGGAGTTTCGATTTCGATCTCGGATCCGGAAACGACAGCATTCTCGATGCTGCCCTGAAGCAAGGGGCCGATCTTCCTTTTGCCTGTAAAGGGGGTGTATGCTGCACCTGCAAGGCGAAGCTGCTGGAAGGTGAAGTGGAAATGGACGTAAACTGGGGGCTGGAACACGATGAAGTGGAACAGGGATTTATCCTCACCTGCCAGTCGCACCCAAAAACCGAAAAAGTGGTGGTGGACTTCGACGTGAAATAACCATTTTTAAAAAGTCAGCTTTGTTCCCGGCAAAATGATTGCTGTATAACTTCGGTCCGAACTGATCTCACTCCGTTTTCCGTGTGCCTTTGCCGCCTTCAACCGTATTGGCTGGCCGTTTGCTGCAGTCACCGAACTGATCTCGATATCTGTGAGTACCCTGCCCAATTTTATAGTACCTGTGGCTGTCGCACCTGCACGTATGATCGTGGTGCCTTCATAGGTAACCGGGTAGCTGACGGAAAAACTGACCGGTATTTCCTTCCGTTCCTCTGCATTACCGAGATCGGTACGAAGGGCAAGCTCCACTTCCAGTTTAGATTTTATAAAAATTTCTTTGGGCTCTTCCTTTTTTTCTTCTTTTTTCTCCACCAGTGAACTCACAGGCACTGTTATTTTACTCTCCTCTTTTTTTGCCACCGGTTCATTCCTGATGACATCCACTTTCTTTTCTTTGGGTTTTTCTGTCACCGGCTTCTCTTCCTGGGCAGGTGTATTGCGTACTACCGGCTCGTTATTCACTACCGGCTCCTGCTTCCCTGAAGCCGGTGACAGGGAAACACTGTTAGTATCGCCGGACACATTCTTACTTCCTTCACTTACCTCAGCTCCGGCAATTTTATTATCCGGTTGTTTCCTATCGAAAATGATTCCCAGTAAAAACAGCAAAAAGATCAGCACGGCGGCGGCAAGAAAATAGGTTTTCTTGTTTTTCTTCACACTGTTGGTTACGTTTTCCATCATCGCAGCCGGGTTCTTCCATATCTCCGTTTTTGTTTTCATCGCTTCGGCCGTAAGAAGATCACTGCTGATCTGTGTGGGATTCATCACGCCGGCAAAAGAGGTTACAGGAGCTGACAGTACCGACAGGTTTATTTCGCGGTAATGAGGGAAGGCGCTGATAAGGGCCTGCTGAAATGCACGGGCATCAGCATAGCGGGCAGACGGGGTTTTTTCCAGCGATTTCATGATGATGTCGGCAAGTGATTTAGGCACCGACGCATTAAGCCTGTCGGGCGATTTCACCCTTTCTTTCAGGATGGCCTGCATCAGATTAAAATCAGTATCGCTTTCAAAAGGCAGTTTGCCTGAAAGCAGTTCATACATAGTAACCCCGGTTGCATAAATGTCGGATGAATGGGATGCTTCTTTTCCCTGTATCAGTTCGGGGGCCATGAATTCAACAGTGCCCACAATTTTATTCACCTGTGTCATCTTTTGTTCGCCGGCCACCTTTGCGATACCAAAATCCATCAGCTTCACCATGCCGTCGGGGGTGATCATGATATTAGATGGTTTGATATCGCGGTGAAAAATATTTTTCCGGTGTGCATGTTGCAATCCTTCCAGGGCCTGTATAAAAACCGGCACAATAAAAGCAGCCGGCAGAACACGGTGTTTTTTCAACAGGTCGTCGAGTGTTGTGCCCTCCACGTATTCCATCACCATAAAATGATTACCTCCCTGTTCAATAAAATTATAGATCACCGCAATGTTGGGGTGCAGCAACTGCGCCAGCACCCGGGCTTCTTTTTTAAACCGGTCGAGGAACTGTGGCTGCATGGTCAGCTGCGGATGCAGCATCTTCAATGCCACTTCCCGGCCCAGCATGGTATCAGTGGCCCGGTAAACATTACCCATTCCTCCCTGGCCCAGGTGGGCGGTGATTTCGTAGTTGTGTATTTTTTCTCCGATCATATTTATTCAGCAATATCGGTTGGCAGATCTGCGTCCCTGGTAAGTTTGGGCAGCTCTGCATCCCGGGTTAATTTTAATCCGTTTTCCGCCTGGCCGGCCACTCCTTCCCGTTCAGCAATAACCACGGTGATATTATCATGACCTCCCCTTGCCTTTGCCTGGCCGATCATAATCGTTGCCGCGTTTTTCGGGTCTTCCTTTTTCAATATCTCTTTCAGTTCATCATTATTCAGGTAATCGTACAATCCGTCTGAGCAGATCAGGAGTTTATCCCCGTCTTCAAAACGCAGGGAAAACTTCCCGGTATCAACCCTCATGTCCGCTTTGGTTCCCATGGCATTGGTAAGAATATTCCGCTTGGGGTGAACCGCTGCTTCTTCTGCTGTGATCTCTCCCTGGTTCACAAGCTCCTGTACATAAGTGTGGTCCTGGGTGATCTGAACAATCGTATCTCCCTTCTGCATGTATGCCCGGCTGTCGCCCACGTGTGCATAATAAACCGTTTGACCGATCACCACCAGGGCGGTACAGGTGGTACCCATGCCGCTGAACCGGGGTGCCGACCTTGCCTTTTCAAAAATATTTTTATTCGCCAGGATAAATACTTTTGCCAGATTCTTCTCTACGGTGCCGCTGTTCTTCTGGTTAAAGTATTCCTGGCTGATGATCTCTCCTGCCATGCGGCTGGCCACTTCGCCGGCATTGTGTCCTCCCATTCCATCGGCCACCAGCATCAGGTATCCTTTTTCGCGGATAATGTTTTCGTCGGCTACTTTATAGAACATTCCGGTATCCTCGTTGTTGGTTCGGATATTACCCATGTCGGAAAGCACGGTTACATGCAGGCCACCAGTCTCCGCCAGCCCATTGCTTCCCTCCACCGCCAACTGCTTTGCTTTTTTTCCAAAAAGATTGAACAAGCCCATGTTTATTTTTCTATTTTTTCAAGATTATACTGGTACGACCGCTGGCTGCTGGTGATCGGGACTTCCACCATACGGGGAAGATATCCTTCTGCCTGTAACGTAAACCGGAAGTTTTCGCCTTCTTTCCCCACGATTTCGTACGGAAGTTTTTTTGTACTCCCGTCGGGAAATACAATCATTGCATCCGGCGCATTGGGTACATCAATGGTTAGCTTCCGGACGTCAGCTTCCTGTTGAACAATAGTATCGCTGTTATTGCTGCTTCCCGTTGCTGCACTATTGGTACCGGAGCCACCCGAAGCAACCACAATGATCAGTACCAGCGTCAATAATGCCCCCGCAATAATCAGTGGCTTCTTTTTTTCCTGCAGGAATGAATGCATCCGGGCGGCCGGTTCTTCCTGGCCGGATGCATTACCCAGCAACGCCGCAATTTCTGCTGCACTGCTGCGCTGTGCAACGGCCGGGCGCAGACTTTTTTCAATCACCTGTCTGATCTTCACGGATACCCCGGGCACCAGGATCGCCGGGTCAGTGAATATTCCTTTCTCAATTTTATGCCGCATGGTAATGGGGTTATCGGCCTCAAAGGGCATAAAGCCGGTCACCAGTTCATACGTGAGCACGCCCAGGCTCCACACATCCGATTTCTTATCTACCTGCTGCTGGAATTGTTCGGGTGCCATGTACTCGGCGGTTCCCACTATAAATCCCTGCTGGGTAAGTTTGGGAGAGTATTTGTTTTTTGCAATCCCGAAATCAAGCATAGTTACTTTCCCCCCCGGCTGTATTTTAAAATTCTGCGGTTTAATATCGCGGTGAAGAATATCACGGCTGTGCAGGTATGCCAGTGCAGATGCAACCTGCCCGACGATCTGTTCAGCTTCCGGTCCGGCAATTCTACCCTTTCGGTGCAGGTATCCATCCAGTGTTTCACCCTCCACATATTCCATGATAATACAGGCTGTTTCACCTGTAACCTGGTATTCATACAGGTTTGCAATATTGGGATGACTTACGGAAGATTGTATATAAGCTTCATTGCGGAACCGTTCGGCCATTTCTTTTTTGTGAAGGATCTTAACGGCTGCCCAACGGTCCAAGGCGGCGTTGTATGCTTTATATACATCTCCCATACCGCCTGACCCTATTCTGTCGGTCAGGCGGTAGCCGGAGATTTCAGTAATATGCCCGTCACCAAATTTCATTGCAGGTTGAAACAGGCTGGTTGGTTTATGTCTATTTGTTCACCTTGGTTATTCCCATCAGCTCCAATCCGTACTTAATGGGTACGGCAAATGAGATCTGCGTTCCCCCGGCGTCGGATTTACCGGCGAAGAAAATGCCGATCACGTTTCCTTCATCGTCAAACATAGGCCCACCGCTGTTGCCGGCGCCGGTGGCATTGATGGTAAGCTGGTAGGCATCACCAAACGAACTGTAGGTAAGGTTCTTGTCGGATGAAGCCGGGATAACCCTTCCGATATTGCCGGTGGTTACTGTTACCGTTGGCACAGTGGTTACCTTGGCATTGCGGTTAAATACATCGTTGGATTTTCGAACCACGTATTGTTCCGGTGCCACACCCGGGAAACCCATCACCGTTACGGTCTGGCCCGGTTTTACCGATGCGTAGTTATCTTTCATGGTAACTTTCGAAAGCGATGGCACCGAGTTGATCTTGATAAGTGCCACATCGTGATTTTCTGATGGAAGCGGATCGCCGGCGGCCGGTATGCGCAAACTTGTATTGGAGAAGATCACATTCAGGTAGGTATTCTTTCCATCCACTGAATGATCACCCACGGGTTTTCCATCTACCATAGAAGCAGTGGCAGGTACCCATCCGGCTACATTCTGCGGCATCACCGAAGCCGTGTAATCCACCTTTTCGTTGCCTCCTGACCATACCACCAAAGCGCCCGGAAAGGCAAAATCGGGGAAGTGATAACTGGTAAGCCAGTTAGCGGCCACATG
>DMRT01000266.1 GCA_003455235.1 Chitinophagaceae bacterium | reverse complement strand
ATGGAACATATTGAGCCGGCCGGTATTCACAGCGGCGACAGCAATGCCGTACTGCCCCAGTTCAACCTCACTCCGCTGGTGGTGGAAACCATGGAAGAATATGCTGAGAAGATAGCCCGCAAGCTCAACATCAAGGGGCTCATCAATATCCAGTTTGCCATTAAAGACGGCAATGTGTTTGTGATTGAAGCCAACCCAAGAGCCAGCCGTACCACGCCATTCATTGCCAAGGCATACCAGATTCCTTACCTGAACATTGCCACCAAGGTGATGATAGGTGTAAACAAACTGAACGATTTTACATTCGATAAAAAACTCACCGGCTTCGCCATTAAAGAACCCGTGTTCTCCTTCAACAAATTCCCCGGCGTCAATAAAGAGCTGGGCCCAGAAATGAAGAGTACCGGCGAAGCCATCCGCTTTATCAAAGACCTGCGGGATCCTTACTTCCGACAGCTGTATAAAGAGCGGAGTATGCACCTGAGTAAATAAAATAACGGCGGAAAAAACAGTTTTTACTGTGAAATAACTCATCCAGGCCTCCGGGCCTGTTTTTATTTTACAGCATGCCCCACCCATACCTCATACCGGTTTGGAAGAAAGCACCCCTGCTTCGCCTGCTGTTGCCGTTTACTGCGGGGATCATGCTTCAGTGGTACTGCCAGTTCTCTCTGGCGGTTATACTGGTTGCGTTGGTTTCTTTCAGCGGGGCATTCTTTTTATTTTTCCTGCTCCCCCTTTCGCTCCGCTTTACTTTCCAACCGGTTCACGGCGTTTTGCTTTACCTGCTGCTGACTGCGGTTGCTTTATTGATTACCTGGCAAAATGATGCCCGTCAGCAGGCCCGCTGGTATGGTCGTTTTTATGAAACCGGCAACCAGTTGCTGGTACGCATCGATGAACCACTGCTGGAAAAAAGCAAGTCGTTCCGGGCAATTGGTTGTGTGGAAGCCGTACTTAAAAAAGAGAAAGCCATTTCCTGTCAAGGCAAACTGTTGCTTTATTTTTCCAAAGAAGACGTTCGGGATAACCTGCAGTACGGCGACCGAATTCTGGTTGGCAGTAAACTGCAGCCTATAAAAAATTCGGGCAACCCAGGCGGCTTCAATTACCAGCGGTACGCCGCTTTTCAGCAACTCTTTCACCAGGCGTTTTTAAAAAAGAAAGATTGGATTAAAACAACCGTTGGCAGCAGCAACCGCTTTCGGCAATTCATTTTTTCGGCCAGGGAGTACGTGCTGTCTGTTTTACAAAAAAGAATAACAGCGGGTAAAGACGAACGGGGTATTGCCGAAGCGTTGCTGATCGGATATACCAACGACCTGGATAAAGACCTGGTACAGGCCTACAGCAATACGGGGGTGGTGCACATCATCGCCATTTCGGGCATGCACCTTGGGTTGATATACCTGTTGTTGCTATGGATATTTACCCGGCTTCCCCTGGTAAAAAAATCAGCCTGGCTCCAGGGACTGCTGATCCTTGCCTGCCTGTGGATTTTTTCCTTGCTTACGGGTGCCGCTGCTTCGGTGATCCGTTCGGCGGTGATGTTCACGTTTATTACTGCCGGGAAAACCGTTTTTCAAAAGCAGGCATCCATCTTCAGTTCCCTGGCCGCTTCTGCATTCGTGATGCTTTGTTATAATCCTTTTTACCTGTGGGATGTTGGCTTCCAGCTTTCGTACCTGGCAGTAACAGGCATCGTGATTTTTCAGCAACCGGTTTATCACATTCTTTATATTAAAAACAAATGGATCGATTCCTTGTGGAAACTGGCGGCTGTTTCCCTGGCTGCCCAGCTGCTTACCTTTCCTGCCTGCATTTATTATTTCCACCAGTTTCCCAATCTTTTCCTGCTTACCAACCTCATTGCCGTTCCCTTGTCGGCTGTTATTCTATACGCCGAAATCGGGTTGCTGCTGCTTTCCTGGATTCCGTTTGCAGCGGTATGGGTGGGTAAACTAACCGGTGCCCTGCTTTGGCTGATGAACACCATCATTCTCCAAATCAATAAACTTTCTTTTTCTGTGTGGGACCATCTCCCCGCCACCGTTGCCAGCACCTGGCTTTTGTACGGTATCGTGATAGCATGGGCTGCCTGGCTCATTACAAAAAACAGCCGCCTGTTCCGGTATGGGCTGATCAGCCTGCTGGTATTTACTTCATTGATGACTTATGGTAAGTGGCAGGTGGCAAAGCAACGGAAAATCATTGTATACAATGTTCCGCAATACCAGGCCATTGACCTGGTATCAGGACCGGGTTACCGGTTTATCGGCGACAGCATTTTGCAGGAGGATGGCCTGCTGCAGAATTTTCACCTGAAGCCCGCCCGCATTCTGCTGCAATTAACACTGCAACAGGATTCATTGAAAAATGCTTTTTCGCTTCCGCCGTTTTACCAGTTCGGGAATAAAAAATTTGCCATTATCAACCACGCATTTGCTGCTGCAGCCACACCGGGCAATATAGAACTGGATGTGGTCATTCTTTCAAAAAATCCGCCCGTTACCATCGCCGGGCTTACCAGGCATTTTCGCTGCCGCCTGTTTGTGTTTGATGCATCTAATCCTGCCTGGAAGATCAGGAAATGGCAGCAGGAGTGCAGTACGCTGCAGGTAAAAAGCCATTCGGTACCCGACCAGGGGGCTTTTGTGATGGATGTTGGCATATAACTTGCAATTCTAATTTCCTGTTAATTGAACAAATTACTTATGCCAGTGTAAGCTGGAGAAACTAAATTTGCACGGTTATTAAATTACAAGGAATGAATGTTGCCCGGCCGCTGATGCTGATCCTTCTGGTGTCGTCTTTTTTTATTTTTTTTGCCGGCATTCCCGCTGATGCTGTTCTTTCATCTAAAGCTTCTTCCACTGTACGGGGTCCGTTGCCTGACAAGGTCAGAGACACGGTGATCATCCGCTTCGATTATAAACAATCCGCCATCTATCACCAGTTTACTTTTGATGTGCTTGACAGCGTGATTGGCATCCTGAAAAAAAACAGTGCGGCCAGCATCTCCATCGATGGATATGCATTCAAAGACGAGGGCAGTGATACCATCTGTTATTATCTTTCCCTTAACCGGGCCCTGTTCATTCAAACCTATATCCTGGGCAGGGGCATCGACAGTTCCAAAATCACCTCCGTTATCGGTCATGGAAAAACAAAGCCATTGTATAAAGGAACCGACCGGGATGGATTCCGGATCAACTGCAGGGCCGAAATTGTATTGGCCTACCCGGCACCACCCAAAAAAGTGATTGTATCCGACGTGGATGGGGATGGCATTGCGGATGCCGATGACAAATGCCCAACAGAATTTGGTTATCCGGAAAAAAACGGCTGCCCCAACCGGGGTTTTATTCTGGTGCCTTTTGAGCCGCAGCAATCCAACCTGTTTACCAGCAGTTATAAAGTACTCGACAGTGTCATAGACATCCTGGCACAAAACCCGGCATTGAATATCCAGATTGAAGGACATGCCTACAAAACGGAAGGCATTGGAGCTGTTTGCGATGGCCTGGCAGCAGAACGGGCTATGATCGTTAAAAACTATTTCTTATCCCGTCGCATCGACATTTCACGCATCGACACCATCCGCAGCCTGGGCAGTTCCCGGCCGCTGAATGCCGGCAATAACCCACTGGAAGTACAGCGCAATTCAAGAGCGGAAATTTATTTCACCAACCATTAAACAGGTAGCTGCAGCGGGTTTGCTGCATTATTCACAACGCGTTGCTAATTTCGTAAACAGCCGCTCCCAAAAATCCATAAATTTGCGGCGGAATTTCGATTTGCAGGCCGGAAATCTCCGGCAATTCACTCCAACCATCGTACATGCAGAAAAAAATCAAGTCGGCGCTTATTTCCGTTTTTTATAAAGACGGACTGGAAAACATCATCAAACAACTGGATCAGCTCGGAATAACAATCTATTCCACCGGCGGCACACAAAAATTCATAGAAGACCTGAATGTGACCTGCGTACCAGTAGAGTCACTCACCACCTATCCTTCTATTTTAGGCGGGCGGGTAAAAACACTGCATCCATCGGTGTTTGGTGGTATTTTGGGCAAACGGGATGATGAACAGCACCTGGCCGAGATGAGTCAATACCATATTCCCGAGATCGACCTCGTGATTGTAGACCTGTATCCTTTTGAAGAAACCGTGGCGTCCACCAGCGATGAAAAACTCATCATTGAGAAGATTGACATCGGGGGCCCTTCCATGATACGTGCTGCTGCCAAAAACCATTCGTCTGTGGTGGTACTGGCGGCAAAAAAAGAGTATTCATTGCTGGAGCAGATACTGAAAGATCAGAAAGGAGAAACCACACTGGAACAACGCCGGAAATTTGCGGCGCTGGCATTTGAGGTAGTGGCGCATTACGATGTGGCCATTGCAAAATACTTTAACCCCGTGGAATCCCTGTACTTCCTGGAATCGGTACCCGATCCGCAACCATTGCGCTATGGAGAGAATCCGCACCAGCAGGCAGTATTCTATGGTAACCTGAAAGAGTTGTTCAGCCAGCTTAACGGGAAAGAACTTTCGTACAATAACCTGGTAGATGTGGATGCAGCGCTGCAGATCATTGCTGAATTCAGCAGCACCACATTTGGTATCATCAAGCATACCAATGTTTGCGGCATTGCATCAAGGCCAACGGTAAAAGAAGCCTGGGATGCTGCACTTGCCGGTGACCCTGAAAGCGCTTTCGGCGGAGTATTGGTTTGCAACGGTACCATCGACGAAGCAACAGCCAATGCCATCAATGAAATTTTCTTTGAAGTGCTGGTTGCCCCGGCTTTTGATGAAGCAGCCCTGACAATATTAAAATCGAAAAAGAACCGGATCCTGCTGCAGCAGAAAAAGAATATTGGCAACGAAGCGCAATATAAATCCGTTCTGAACGGTGTGCTGGTGCAGGGAACCGATGCCGGTAATTATGCGGAATGGAAGGAAGAAGGGGCACGGGAAACATCAGCTGCGGAAAAAGAAGACCTTGTATTTGCGAATATCGTGTGCAAGCATTTAAAGAGTAATGCCATTGCACTGGTAAAGAACAAACAATTAATCGGGAAAGGTTGCGGGCAAACATCCCGTATTGATTCCTTGCGGCAATCAATTGAAAAGTCGAAGCAATTCAGTTTTGATCTCCATGGTGCGGTGCTGGCAAGTGATGCTTTCTTTCCTTTTGATGATTGTGTGAAGATTGCTCATGCCGCCGGCATTGGTGCGTTTATTCAGCCGGGCGGCTCTATCCGGGATAAGGATTCAATTGACTACTGCAAAACAAACGGACTGGCCATGGTAATCACCGGGCTGCGCCACTTTAAACACTAACCATGAACATCAGCAATAATCTGCCCAAAGGAAAAGCAGGAGGATACCTGGCACTGTGCATTACCAGCATCGTGTGGGGAACCACCTGGGTGGCCAGTAAGATTGCGGTGGCCGATATGCCGGCATTGCAAATGGCATCCATCCGCCAGTTCTTCGGGGGAAGTTTTTTTGTTGTATTCTTTTTGTTTTACAAGAAGATCGGGATGCCTTCGCGGCAGCAGTTTTTGTGGTTGCTGATGATGGCGGTATTGATGTTTGTGATGGCTAACGGGCTAAGCACCTGGAGCCTGAATTATATACCCACCGGGCTGAGCGCTCTCATCGGCGCCCTGTACCCATTAAGCGTGGTGGTTATTGAAATGCTCTTCTTTAAAAACCGTAGCCTGAACATCATTACGTTCATCGGGCTGATGCTGGGCATTATGGGTATCGGTATCGTGTTTTATGAAAATGCATTTCAGAAACATCCCGAAGGGTTCCTGTTCGGGGTGATGCTTTCGGTGATTGCCATGCTGTCGTGGAGTGTGGGCACCATCTTTATCGTACGGAATAAAGTGAAGATGAACCCGTATTACGCCACCGGCTGGCAGATGCTGCTCGGATCGGCCATGCTTTTTTTGATTGCGAATGTATCGAAGCAAACCATACCGGTGGCAAGCATCACTGTCAAATCCTGGCTCGCCATTACCTACCTTGTTCTGGCCGGTTCATTACTTGCTTTTGTGGCCTTCATTTATTCCATGAAAAAACTGCCGGCGGCCCTGTCGTCTTTGTATGCATACATCAACCCTCTGGTGGCCATGGTAACCGCTGCCATTGTGCTGGATGAAAAACTAACCATGAATATCCTGTGGGGCGCCATTGTAACACTGGTGGGTGTGTTCCTGGTAAACTACAGCATTAAAAAAAGCAGGGAGAAAGAAATCATTGCCGAACCAGAGTTATAAACTCCTCATAGAGTTCCCTCCATCCTTCGAACTCCTTGGCCGTTCCCAGGAAATTATTGTGCCAGATACTGCACAACACACCATTCACTTCTTTGCAAACGGAGCGGTAATGTTTCAGTTCCTCCATTGTTTGCTCTTTGGTTTGTTTTTGCTCATAAAAGGAATTGGCATCCATGAAACAGAAAGGATGTACCCGTAATGTGGTTTGTTCCTCTTTTTCGAGGTTGTACCAGTAAAACGGGGAAGCCACCGATGCCCGGAACCCGTTAATGCTTCCATAGCCCATGGAATAGTCGTTGGTGATGCCAGTCTCAATGAGCCGGTTGTAGCCGGCGGGCAGGTTAAAACGGATATAATGCTGGCGGGAAGAAGTTAAATTGTTCAGGCCGCTGAAAGCGCTGCGGCCACCTGAATCATCCTGCCCGGCCATCGCTTCCAGTTGCTCCTTTTCTTTCTTCAATAAGGCAGGATCATCCCCGCTTTGCCAGGAAGGATGCAGGCCAATGGCATATTTTTTTGCATGCTGCTGCACCAGCTTCCACATGGCATTTTTGTGCGGCAGGATGTTTTTATCGTATTGCCCGTTTCGTTGGGCCACCAGGAAAAAATACAGGGGCTTCAGATCATACCGCTGGTGTAATTCATCCAGCCAGTTGTACGAATCAAAGGGATCCGGGGCAGCGCCGGTGAGCACTTTTATTCTTTCTGTTGAGGGCGATTTCAGGAAACCACCTGCATTCCGTAAAACCCCTTTGTGTTTGTATGAATAAGCAATGTCAATATCGTATGTCAGTTGAGCGTTGAAAGTTGGGCATTGCGGATTAAACGTTGAAAATTTCTGTTTCAGTTTATCCGTAAATTCTTTCACCCACATATTAATAAGGGGAACCTGGAGAAAATGTTCTTTAAAAGCGAGTGCATTCTCATGAGCATACCTGCCATACATGTCTTTTTTATGGGGCAGGTATTCTTCGTAGCGGGTGATTAAATAAAAAGAAGCGGCGAAAATGTCGAAGGGTAGATCGGAGTCGTGTGTTCTGAAAAATGCTTTGGTTCCGTTGCTGTCAAAACAAATGATCTCCTGCTGGATGATGATCTCGTCGAACAGGATGCTGCGGTGGCCATCGATGCGGAACTCCGCTCCGTCAATCTTTGTATCGCTGTAGTTGACCTTTGGCCCCGTATGATTCCTGAATTCTTCGGAGTCGATGGTGATGAAGACATCGGCACCCATCAGTTCTTTAAAAATAAACGAGCAGATATACTGCAGCCTTGGAGAGGTAATATGGGAATAGACCAGCACCATTCCTGCACAAAATAAAAAAGTCCTGCCAGAGCAGGACCATTTCGCCATTGTTAATTTTCTATTTTTTGTAGCGTTCTTTCCACATCTGGTTGAATGTTTTCTGGCTGAAGTAAAGGTCGCTGCGGTTCTCTTTCCATCCTTTGAACATGCCGTTCACCACTTTGTTTTTGAGGTTGCCGCTGCCCATATTCATAAATCCTCTTTTCAGGCTGGCGATGCGCCAGGCTTTCCATGCCATTTTTTCTGTAAAACTGGTAAAGCCCTCTTCCACTGATTCATAGCGGTTTTCCAAAAGCAGTTCATGCAGGTTGATCTTTACGGCACACACTTCGGTGCAGTTGCCGCAAAGCGAAGAAGCATAACTGAGGTGCTTGTATTCGTCCATGCCCTGCAGGTGTGGGGTGATTACACTGCCGATGGGGCCGCTGTACGTGGCACCATACGTGTGACCTCCGATGTTTTTATAAACCGGGCATGCATTGAGGCAGGCGCCGCAACGGATGCAGTACAGGCTTTCCCGCTGTTTTGGATTTTGCAGAATATTGGTGCGGCCATTGTCGAGCAGGATCACGTACATCTCTTCGGGGCCATCCACTTCCGCTTCCTGCCTGGGACCGGTAACGATGGTATTGTAAACCGTAATTTTCTGCCCGGTACCGAAAGTGGCAAGCAGGGGCCAGAACATACCCAGGTCGGTAATGGACGGAATCATCTTTTCGATGCCCACCACGGCAATATGTGTTTTGGGGAACGCACAACTCAGCCTGGCATTGCCTTCATTTTCGGTAACGGCAATGCCCCCGATATCGCTGATGATAAAATTGGCACCGGTAACACCCACTTCCGCCTGCACATATTTTTCCCGGAGCACTTCCCGGGCTTTCAGGGTTAATTGTTCGGGGGTATAGTTAATAGGTGTTCCCAGTTTTTTATTGAACAGTTTGGCAACATCTTCCTTGCTTTTGTGCATGGCGGGTGTTACAATATGGTAAGGAGGTTCTTCATCCAGCTGCTGAATGTATTCGCCCAGGTCGGTCTCCACACTTTCAATACCGTTTGCTTCCAGCGCTTTGTTCAGGTGAATCTCTTCGGTAACCATGCTCTTGCTCTTCACCAGGGTTTTGCAGTTCTTCTCCCCGCAGATTTTCAGGATCTCTTCCACGGCCTGTTCTCCGTTTTCTGCCCATATTACTTTCCCGCCGCGGCGGGTGAAGTTGAGTTCAAACTCTTCCAGCTGCTGGTCGAGTGTTTCTATGGCACGCCATTTCACATTCTTAGCCCGCTCCCGTACCAGGTGCACATCGGCAAATTGCGCTTTGCCCTTTGGCACCACGGCGTTGTATTTGCCGATGTTGAAATTGATCTTACGGCGATGCTCCAGGTCGGCCGCTTTAACGGTGCTTTTGGCAATAAAGGTTTGTGATTGTTCTGACATGTTTATTTATTTAAGCACTCCCAGTTCTTTCCCGATCTTGGTAAATGCTTCGATTGCTTTATCGAGGTGACGTTGTTCATGAGCCGCACTCAGCTGCACCCTTATCCTCGCCTGGCCTTTTGCCACCACGGGGAAGAAGAAGCCGATGACATAAATTCCTTCGTCGAGTAATTTGGCCGCAAAGTTCTGAGCCAGTACTGCATCGTACAGCATAATGGGAACGATGGGATGATCTCCCGGCTTGATGTCGAAACCGGCTTCGGTCATTTTGCTGCGGAAGTATTTGGTGTTCTGTTCAAGTTTATCCCTTAACTCAGTTGTTTCGCTCAGCATATCCAGCACGGCAATGGATGCGCCCACGATGCTGGGGGCAAGGGTGTTACTGAACAGGTAGGGCCGGCTCCGTTGCCGCAGCATTTCAATGATCTCTTTTCTGCCGCTGGTGAACCCCCCGCTGGCGCCGCCCAATGCCTTACCCAGGGTGCCGGTGATGATATCAATACGCCCCATTACGCCGCGGTATTCGTGTGTTCCCCTGCCGGTTTTACCCAGGAACCCGCTGCTGTGGCATTCATCAATCATTACAATGGCATCGTATTTATCGGCCAGGTCGCATATTTTATCCAGCTGGGCAATGGTTCCATCCATACTGAAGCTGCCATCAGTAACAATGATCCGGCTGCGCAGGTGGGCAGATTCTTTCAGCTTCGCTTCCAGGTCTTCCATATTATTATGCTCATACCGGTAGCGCTGTGCCTTGCATAAACGAACGCCATCGATGATTGATGCATGATTGAGTGCATCCGAGATGATGGCATCCTGTTCGTTGAACAAGGGTTCAAACACGCCGCCATTGGCATCAAATGCCGCTGCGTACAAGATCGTGTCTTCGGTGCCCAGGAAATCGGCGATCTTTTTTTCCAGTTCCTTATGAATATCCTGGGTTCCGCAGATGAAACGAACACTACTCATCCCATAACCCCTTACATCAATGTATTTTTTTGCGGCGGCAATCACCTTTGGATGAGACGATAATCCCAGGTAATTGTTGGCGCAAAAGTTCAAAACGGTTTTGCCGTTCACAATGATCTCGGCCCCCTGTTCGCTGCTGATGATGCGTTCTTTTTTCAGCAGGCCCGCCTCTTCGATCTCTTTAAGTTCGGTGCCTATCCGGGCTACAAATTTTTCATTCATATATGCAATTATTAGGTGGGGCAAATTTAGGGTAAAAACGGCACCGGCCATCCTGCCCTAAGGGGTTCAGAGCCACCATTTTGGGACGAGTGGCGGGATAAACCGGGAAAAAATGATTTTTTTTGCTTTTGGTGTAACTTTTTATTGTCCACCTTCGTATAACAGCAAAACAACCCGAATCTGAGCTAATTTAACCGCCCAAAGCGCTATGACTGAGAGAGAGTATAATGAATGCGTAAACCTGTATGCAGACAATGTGTACCGCTTTATCCTCAAAAACCTGGGGCACAGCGAGGATGCAAAGGATGTGGTGCAGGGTGCATTTGAGAAACTCTGGCTAACGAGAGATAAAGTGGAGAATGAGCGGAGTAAAAGCTACCTGTTCACCATCGCTTATAACCAGATGATTGATCATATCCGTAAGAACAAACGGATCAGTCTCAAAGACGAATTCACCGACAGCGCCAAAGGAGTGATCTCACAGCGGCATGATACCAAACGAATACTGAACGAAGCGTTGGCCAGACTGAATGATCAGCAACGGAGCCTGGTGCTGCTGAAAGATTACGAGGGATACAGTTATGAAGAGATTGGCCAGATAACCGGGCTGAATGAAAGCCAGGTGAAAGTGTACCTGCACCGGGCGAGGCTGCAGTTGAGGGAGTATATCGTAAAAGTTGAAAATGTACTATAGTTAATAGTTTATGGTTGAAGGATCATAACCGAGCCTTTAGCCATGAGCCATCAACAATGAACCATGAACATTAACCGTCATAACTACGAAGAGTTTTTCCTGCTGTATGTAGACAATGAATTGTCAGCTGCAGACCAGAAAGCTGTTGAGTTGTTTGTACAGGAAAACCCCGACCTGGAGATGGAATTGTCTGCCCTGCAGCAAACCATCCTGGAAGCAGATGATGTTAGCCTGGACAAGAAAAGCTGGTTATATATGGAAGACGGTGTTTCGGCCCTGCAGGAAAATCTTTTGTTATATGCCGATGACGAATTGTCGCCGGCAGATACAAGATCAATGGAAGCCTTGCTGGCAACGGATAAAAATGCAGCCTCCGAATGGAATGTTTTAAGACAGACAAAACTGGAAGCAGACACATCCATCGTGTTTGCCGATAAAAGATCGTTATACCGGAAAGAAGAAGGAAGAGTGGTTGCCGTAAAATGGTGGCGGGTTGCAGCGGCCGCTGTTCTGCTCGGATTTGGAGTATGGACAGGCGTATCGGTTCTGAAGAATAACCCGGCGGTTACTACCGGAACCGGTGAAACCATTGCCAGAAAAGATCAACCGGCAAGCGGTAAATCAGCAAGCAGCATTGTTCCGGCAGAAACCACGAATGATGCAGCAAATGCAGCAACGGAAACCGGAAGCGCTGATCCGTCTGTACCTGTGGTAAACCCGGGTGATCCTTCAGGCGTCACCAATAAACAGGATGGGAAGAACAATGGGCAGCCGGCTGAAAGCAAAAAAGACAGTAAGGCAGAAAGGAATAATATAGCCGTTGAGGATAACAACAATAAACCCAGCAATAATTTACCTAAACCGTATTCCGAAAATATTAACAAACAGGATCGTAACGAATATGCCATTGCAGGCGTATCACCAGAGAGAAACAACAGCAGTGCTTCCGGGGCAAATGATGTTGTGCTGAAAAATAATCCTGTTATTCCTGATCCAGCTACTACTGCCGCCATCCAGGTGGTTTATCCAGATGAGAATAACAATAACAACGACCGCTATCTTTACATGGATGAGGATAAAGTGAAGCGGACAAAGATCGGCGGGTTCATACGCAAGGCAAAACGAATGCTGGAGCGTACCGCCAATGTTAAAACCGGCGACGGGTTAAAAGTAGCCGGCTTTGAGATCGCATTAAAATAATCACTAAAAAAACAGAACAAATGAAAAGGCTAACACTACTATTAGCAGCAGGATTTCTTTGCCTGACCGTATCGGCACAAAAACCAAAAGACACCATCCGCATTGGTGGTATGGTGATCGTAAAAGAAGGAAAAACAAACGGCAGTAAAGACAAAGGCGTTAAGGTGCAGCGCGACTATTCGCCCAAAAAATTACGCAACGTAAGCACCAACTGGGGCATTGTTGACCTGGGCTTCAGTAACTACGAGGATAAAACCAATTATGGAGCAGCCGGCATCGGCGGCTACCTGGTGAACCGCCCCGGTTACCCGGCACTGGGGAAGAGTGATTTCAAACTGCGTACCGGCAAAAGCATAAACGTCAACATCTGGTTCTTCATGCAGCGGGTAAACCTGGTTAAGCACTACGTAAACCTGAAATACGGACTTGGACTGGAACTGAACAATTACCGGTATAAATCAACCATCAGTTATAAAGAAAACGGCTTTGAACCATACAGCGCAGTGCCGGTGTACCGGAATGAGCCATTCATTTTCCGGGATTCCATCTCGTTTTCAAAAAATAAACTGGCGGCCGATTATCTCACCATTCCACTGATGTTGAACTTTACATCCAGTCCCAAACACGCCAACCGGGGTGTAAGCCTGAGCGTGGGCGTAAGTGCAGGCTACCTGTACAGCCAGCGCAACAAACAAAAAAGCGATGAAAGAGGCAAGGATAAAAATAAAGGAGAATATGATCTTGAACGCTTTAAGTTTGCCTATGTGGCCGAACTGGGTCTTGGACCCATCCACCTGTACGGCTCGTACAGTCCCAAATCAATGTACCAGCGGGCGCTTGATATACGGCCCTACACCGTAGGACTCCGTTTCAGCAACTGGTAAAATACTCTCTCACTCAATCCTTTACCCACCGAGGCGCAAGCCAAAGTGGGTGAGGGGTGAGTTCCACTTACCGCTTCCGGCACCGCCGGAAGTTTTATTTTTTTCCACATCAACTATTTTTTGTTAATGTTTTTGCGGGGATTAAAATATTTTTATGTGGCACATCGTTTGTTTTAATAGAGAAATTATTTTTTCCGATGAAGGAGTCAAGAATTTTTCAGGTCATTTTTTTAACAGGAGTACTGGCCGCCATTTCGTTTGTTCCCCCTGCCAAAAAGAAAAGAACGGCAGCAAGGAAATCCACCGTTGCCAAAGCCGCAAAGCCGGTTGTAAAAGACAGCGTGGAAAATCCCTACTACATCATTGTTGACAAAAGCGACTATGAACTGAAAGTATATGATGATGAAGGCTGGTATGCCACGTATCCTATTGTGTTCGGAAGCAAAGACCTGAGCGATAAAATGCGGGAGGGCGACAAGAAAACGCCGGACGGAAAATTCAAAGTGATTCTTAAAAAAATACATCCGAAATGGGGGCCGGAATTACTGCTGGACTACCCCAATGATGTAAGCTACCAGAAATTCAAAGAAAGAAAGGCACAGGGGCTGATCCCCAAAAATGCCCGGATAGGAAATGGCATTGCCATCCATGCCACCCGCCCGCAGGAAGAATGGACCATCGATAATTTCTATAACTGGACCGACGGCTGCGTTTCGGTAAAATATACCGAGATGAAAGACCTGTTCAGTTACATACCTGTTGGAACCCCGGTTACCATACAACAGTAAACTCCCGGTTTATTTATTGAAGAATAAAAGGCTTCCGTCACCATAACTCAGGAAACGGAACTCATGCTTCATGGCATAATCATATATACTTCTCCAGTCGCCACCCACCGCTGCAGCAACGAGTAACAACAAGGTGGATTGGGGCTGGTGAAAATTGGTGAGGAGCGCATCAGTGATCCTGAACCGGTAACCCGGCGCAATGAGGATCTGCGATTGGGTAAATAATTTTTCCCGTTTTTGCTTTCTTAACCAGGCCAGTAACGAGTTCAAAGATTCGCTTACTGAAAAAAGGCTTTGTACAAGGGGCTTTTCATAAACCTCCCATTGACCAAGTTGCAGCTGCTTTATGTTGGGTTCAAGAATTGTTTTTACTCCCATCCAGTATACACTTTCCAATGTGCGCAGGGACGTGGTTCCCACGGCCACCACCGGCTTGCCAGCCTGCTGCAAAAGCTGTTCAATCATTGCGGTGTTCACTTCCATCCATTCTGCATGCATTTCATGCCCTTCCATGGTAGATGCTTTTACCGGTTTGAAAGTGCCGGCACCTACGTGAAGCGTTACAAAATCTTTTTTGATGTTCTTTTCTGCAAGCTGTGAAAAGATCTCTTCTGTAAAGTGCAGCCCGGCTGTTGGCGCCGCTACCGATCCTTCGTCCCGGGCATAAATGGTTTGATACCGGTTCGCATCCTCTTCGCCTGGTTTTCTTTTTATGTAGGGAGGCAGGGGGATATTGCCTGCCTTTTCCAGTACTTCTGCAAAGCTCAGCTCTGGTGTCCAGCTGAACTCCACTACATAGGCATCGGGTAGTTTTTCTGCAAGAGAAGCCCTTAGTTCCAGGCTATTGGTTCTTAGTTCCAGGCTCTTCTCCTTCCATTTGCTGGCTCCCCCGATCATGCATTTCCATTTTGTTTTTCCCTGGGCCGCCAGTGCTGTTACATGATCGAGCTGGTAAGGCTCAAGCAAAAAGATCTCGATGACCCCCCCCGTGCTTTTTTGAAAAAGGACCCGGGCCCTGATCACTTTGGTGTTGTTGAAAATGAGCAGGCTTTCGGAGGGCAGGTATTGATGAACCTGTTTATACCGGTCTTCTTTTATTTCGCTTTCTTTATAAACCAGGATTTTCGACGCATCCCGTTCTGCCAGCGGGTGCAGGGCAATTCGTTCGGCCGGCAGCTCATAGGTATAATCAAGGATGGATATGTTCTTTGGATGCATCATTTCAAAAAGGCAGTCACTTCCGCATTCCATTTTACCGGTTCTTTTTTGCACAGGCTTTCATGGCCGGAGTTTTCATACACCACAAATTTTTTATCCGTTGTTCCGATGTTCTTAAACAGGAGCTCTTCTTCCGAACGGCTTACCCTGGGATCGTTGGCTCCCCACTGAAGCAAAACCGGACAATGGATGTCTTTTACAAACTCCTGTGGCTTCATATTGAAGGCCCAGAACCCGTTTTCGGCGCCGCCCCAGAAGGTAAGCAATGTGCCAAGCGGTTGTGGCGGCAGGCCCATGATCTTTAACCGGCCTCTTACCGCATCCTGTATGGTACCAAATGGCATTTCAAGGATCAATTTCCAGGGCGTCAATCCATATTCATTCACGGCCTTGGTAATGGTGGCGGCGCCCATGGAGATGCCCCAGAGTACAATATTCTTTTCTCCCTTGTTTTTTACATAATCATAGGCAAGCCTGATGTCTTCTGTTTCGTAATACCCAATGGTGCAGGTATTGCCACCGCTGCTGCCATGCGCCCGGAAATCGAGCAGAAAGGCATTGTATCCCATGGCACGAAAGGCCTCCGCCTCTTTGATCACTCCCGATTTGGTTCCTCCATGACCATGAAAAAGGCAAACAGTACCCACCGCATTACCGGCAGCCAGGTACCAGCCTTCCAGTTTCAGTCCGCTTTTGGTAGTTACATAAACAGTTTGAAAGGAAGAATCGGCCGTTACAGTATTCTTCAGTTTTACGGCATTAATGCCAAACAGGATCTCTTTGGTCTTATCCCAGCCTGATTTGTCTTCCGGTCTTTTTATGCTGATGGAACCATTATCGTAAAAGTGGGTGAATTTATAAGCATGAAAGGCCACAATCACATTCACCAGGATGAAGAGGGCCAGGGCGGTACGGAAAAGGATCTTGAAAAACCGGTTCATAGCTGCCTGTTGGAGTTTTGCCAAAAGTAACGGTAAAAATTTTGTGGGCGGTAAATAATTCCTGTTCCGATACCCGTAATTTTACCCCTCACTAAATGATAAATCAATTTCTATGCGATCTCTAAAAAAACTCCTGTTCGTAGGACTGGTACTGGCCTCCGGGTTCAGTGTTGCGCAAACCGGCAGCTACGAATGGAAAACAGCTACTTCGGGTGGCTACACCTACAAATACGTAAGTAACGACCCGGTAAAAGCCAGGTTCTATACATTGAAAAACGGACTCACGGTTATTTTAAGTCCAACTAATAAAGATCCCCGCATTCAATGCTATGTAGCTACCAAGGCCGGCAGCAAAACAGATCCATCCACCAATACCGGACTGGCCCATTACCTGGAGCACATGTTGTTCAAGGGTACCGATAAATTCGGCTCGCTGAACTGGGCGAAAGAAAAGCCCGAGCTGGACAAAATTGATGCCTTGTACGAGCAGTACAATAAAACAACCGATGCTGAAAAGCGCAAAGCCATCTATCACCAGATCGATTCGGTGTCAGGCGTAGCATCCAAATATGCCATCGCCAATGAATACGACAAAATGATGTCGTCCATGGGCGCCCAGGGCACCAATGCCTTTACCTCTTTTGAGCAGACGGTATATACGGACGACGTTCCTTCCAATGCCATCGACAAATACCTGAAGGTACAGGGCGAGCGTTTCCGTAATCCCATCCTGCGGATATTTCATACCGAGCTGGAAGCCGTGTACGAAGAAAAGAACCGTACCCTGGATAACGACGGCAGGAAAGTGCTCGAACGCCTGTTTGCCGAATTGTTTAAAAAACACAATTACGGCCTGCAAACAACCATCGGCACCATCGATCACCTGAAGAATCCTTCGCTCGTGGAGATCAGGAAATACTTCAATACTTATTATGTGCCCAATAACATGGGCGTGATACTGAGCGGTGATTTTAATCCCGACGAAATGATCAAAAAGGTTGATGCCACATTCTCCTACATGCAAAATAAGCCGGTGCCGAAATACACGTTTGATCCGGAGCAGCCGATCACTTCGCCTGTGCTGGCCGAGGTAGTGGGACCCGATGCCGAAAATGTAACCATTGGTTTCAGGCTGCCGGGTAATAAGTCGAAAGACGTATTGCTGGCCGACCTGGTTGGGCAGATCCTTACCAACGGCAAGGCCGGATTGATCGACCTTAACCTCGTGAAGAAGCAAAAGCTGCTCAGCGCTTCTGCTTCTACCTTCACCCTGATCGATTATGGCATCCTGTACATGCAGGGAAGACCTACTCAGGGGCAATCGCTGGAAGACGTAAAAACGCTGATGCTGGGAGAGATCGATAACCTGAAAAAAGGAAATTTCGACGACAACCTGATTACATCCATTGTAAACAACCTGAAGAAGAATAAAATACTCGCAACCGAATCGTATGGTTCAAGGGCCGGCGACCTCATGGATGCCTTTACCAACGAACTGGACTGGAAAGAAGAAGTGGCATACACCGAGCAACTGTCGAAGCTCACCAAAAAAGACATTGTTGACTTTGCCAATAAATATTTCGGCGATAACTATGTATGCATCTTAAAGCGCAAAGGCGAAGATAAGAACGTGGTGAAGGTGGATAAGCCGCCAATTACACCGGTGGAAACAAACCGCGACGCACAATCTGATTTTGTACGCCAGGTGAACAACATGCCGGCTACCGCCGTTAAACCCGTTTGGATCGATTACACCAAAGACCTGCAAAAATCAATGGTAGGCCCGGCCGAAGTATTGTATGTGCAGAATAAAGACAACAGCATCTTCCGCCTGCGTTACCGCTTCAGCATGGGAACCTGGAATAATAAAAAACTCAGCATTGCAGCACAGTACCTCCAGTTTCTGGGTACCGACAAAATGAGTGCAGAAGAAATCACCAAAGCATTTTATAAAATCGCCTGCAGCTTTACAGTAAGCGCCGGCACCGAATACACAACAGTAACCATCGAAGGGTTGCAGGACAATTTCAGCACGGCGGTAAAACTTTTTGAAGACCTGCTGAAGAATTGCAAGGGAGATGACAATGCACTGAAATCGCTGAAAGCCCGGTTAACCAAATCAAGAACCGATGCCAAGGCCAACAAAGGAGCCATCATGAACGGGCTGGTAAGCTATGCCCGGTTTGGCAATAAAAACCCGTTCAATTATGTACTCAGTAATGATGAACTGAACAGCATCACCGCAGATGAGCTGGTAGCTATCCTGCACGACCTGAACAATTACTCACATAAAATTCTGTATTACGGACCACAGCCACTGGCACAACTGACGGCCGGACTGAAAACAACCCATGTATTGCCCGCTTCTTTCAAGGCCGCCGGCGATAAAATGAAATTCACCCCGGTTACACAGTCAGCCAACCAGATCCTGTTTGCTGATTACAACATGGTACAGTCCGAGATCCGCTGGATACGGAATAGTGCCGCTTACAGTGCCGACCGGGAACCGGTGGTGGATGTGTTCAACAATTATTTCGGCGGAGGCATGGGTGCCCTGGTGTTCCAGACCATCCGTGAATCAAAAGCCCTTGCTTACTCCACCTTTGCTTTTTATGCAAAGCCGGATAAAAAAGAAGATCCGTTCTATACCATGGCATACGTAGGCTGCCAGGCAGATAAATTCAGTGAATCCATTGTGGCGATGAATGAACTGCTGAACGACCTGCCCAACGTGGAAGAGAACATTAAGTTTGCACGGGCAGGTATTAAAAAAGACATTGAAACCGAACGCATCACGCAGGACGGAATTCTCTTCAACTACCTGTCTGCGCAGCAGAAGGGGTTAAATGAAGATATCCGGAAGAAGACCTATGCAGCCGTTGATAAGATCGGGTACAATGAATTGAAGCAATTCCATAGTGAATACCTGGCCAACAAGCCATACACATATTGTATTGTGGCTTCTGAAAAGAAATTAAGCGAAGAGCAGATGAAGAAGTACGGCGAGGTGAAGAAACTGAGCCTCGATGAAATATTCGGATACTGATTATTAAAAAATCTTCTTTAAAAACGAAGAGCTTCATTTGAAGCTCTTCGTTTTTTTTTACGCCAATGCGTATGTAAAATAAAGACATAAAGCATCCTTACCACATATACCAAACTAAAATCTGTGGTTATGAGAGTACTTATCCTCACGGCGGCCTGTTGCATGGTTGTAAGCATGCAAGCGCAGAACAACATCACCTCGAACATTATAGAAGGCAGTAAAACACTGGTGGAGCTGGTACGAGTTATTAAAACACCCCGGTCAAATATGGGACAGGCAAATATCACGGAGAAGAAAGACAGCTGTGCCATTAAAGCCGTATCCGATATGTATTTCCGCAATGCCATGGCAAATCCTGTTATTGTGAGTCTGTACCGGCGCAACGGCAATGCATATGAAACCATTGCCATTTCTGTAAAGATCCTTCCCAAAAACCAGGAAGCCCTGTTTGAATTAAGAGCCGGTATTTACAAGATGAAAATTGAAACAGAAACCGGCGAAGTGCGAAAAGTACTCCGCGAAGGCGAAATGAAGATCAATGCCTGTGAAAATACGCTGAAGGAAATCAAAGACAATGAATGAGCATGCAGTTGCTATTTCTTTTCTTTGATCACGAGCGAAGTATTCATGGATGGGTTGCTGATGATTTCAACGGAGTGTTTTTCATTGGGCCATTTTATTTCTATTTCTTCAATGGAAACCGCTTTGCCAAGCCCCGCTTCAATGCGCAGGGGGCTGGAGCCAAAACTTCCGCCGGTAGAAACAGTATGGTAAAACAACTGAATGCTACCATCCGCCATCTTTGTCTTTATTTTTACCCGTGCACCGATGGCAGAGCGGTTGGCGGTGTTACCCACCAGCTTTAACCGGATCCAGTTATTACCGGTAACAGAACTGTTTTCAAAGAGCAGGTTTTTAAAATGATCTCCTTCCACGGCACCGCCAATCACTTCATAAAT
>DMRT01000179.1 GCA_003455235.1 Chitinophagaceae bacterium | reverse complement strand
TGACGAAATCAGATTCTTTGGTAAAAATGGGCCAGGAGGGGCGGCCAAAACGAAGGTAAACGGGACCTTCATAGTCGGCGATGGCCATCGTAGCCGCCTTGGTTTGGGTATAGTCGCAGGGCACGATCACCGTCATACCCGGTAACATTTTCATCAGTCCGATGTCTTCCAGTATCTGGTGGGTAGCTCCGTCTTCGCCCAGGGTAAGGCCGGCATGAGAGGCACAGATCTTTACATTTTTTCCGCTGTATGCTATGCTCTGGCGAATCTGGTCGTACACCCTTCCAGTGGAAAAATTGGCGAAGGTGGTGGTATAGGGAATTTTCCCGCCAACAGTAAGCCCCGCAGCAATACCCATCATATTTGCTTCGGCAATGCCGCACTGAATAAAGCGCTCAGGAAATTCCTTCATAAAGCCATTCAGTTTGAGGGAGCCGGCAAGGTCGGCGGTAAGTGCTACAATATTGGGGTTGGTTCGGGCAGCTTCTAAAATTCCGTCTCCAAAGCCGCTGCGGGTATCCTTATTACCGGAAACCTGGATATCATTGAGCATAAAGCAAAAATTTTAACCGGTGTTTTATTATTGCCGCAAAGTAAATGAAAGATTTGCAGGGTGTCAAAAGAGATTATGAAGTATTATTCAACAACAGATACCGGTCCCGCAGCCACTTATTTTGAGATATCTGAAATGGTATAGTATTTCAGGCCCAGCTGTTTTACCTGTGCAAATATCTTATGCAGGCGTTCGATGGTTACGCTGAGTTTTTTGGATGTATTGATATCGTGTGAAACAAATACGGCGCAGGTATTATTATTATAGGCCGAGCGGATGACATCCGCCACATTCACATCCGACCGCCGGCTGCTTTTATCAATGCCAAGCCCGAACAGTACTTCATTTTTTTCGGTAGAGGCCTGGCTCATGGAGAAATCATTGGTACCGTTTAGTGCCCGCACACTTTTGAAATAACGCATCAGCATTTTATCAAACAGGCCGTTATGGGCTCCATAGGGATAAGCAAAACTGGTGGGATAAAATCCATCCCGGTTCATCAGTTTCAGGCCATCGGCCACTTCGCATTTGATCGTTTCGTCCATGGTATGCCGGTACCGGTATACATAGTCCATCATATTGTAGTGGTTGGTTCCATGAAAAGCGATCTCGTGACCCCGGTTCTGGATGATGGCCAGTTTTCTTTTCTGTTCAGGTGTAAACCGGTTGTATTTACAGATGTAAAACGTAACCTTCGCATTGGCCGAATCAAACAGGTCGAGGTATTCAAACCAGTTATCCACCCGGTCGTCGTCAAACGTAAGGGCAATGCCGGCCTGGTTTAACTGGCCGGCTTTTTCAAACTTCTTACAACTTCCCGAAAACAGCCACATGGTGGCGAGGATCAGCAAGGCAATATTTCTTCTCATTGACTTATAGTACAATTAGTTCTGCAATAAAATTGGGGAATTCTCTAAGGGAGGAAGGGTGAAGATAATATAAATTTAATTCAACCCGGCATTTTTTGTCCGAAAAATACTTTCGTCTTCTTTCAGTTTCAATTCCCATTTCCAGGCGGTGACCATCATATCAGTGAGGTTGTATTTTGGAACCCATCCGAGCACATCCCTGGCCCGGTCATTATTGGCATAAATAGCGATCACATCACCCGGACGCCGGGGCCCGATTTTATAATTCAGTTTTACGCCGCTTATTTTTTCAAATTCGTGAATGATCTCCAGTACGGTAAGTCCGTTACCGGTACCGAGGTTAAACACTTCGCAGTTATTTTCATTCTTATTTTCAAAAAGATAATTGAGTGCCAGCGTGTGGGCATGGGCTATGTCGCATACATGAATATAATCCCTTACACAACTTCCGTCGCGGGTGGGATAATCACTTCCATATACCTGCATCATAGGCAGTTTGCCGATCGCGGTTTGTGTAATGGCCGGAACCAGGTTCTCGGGTTTACCCAGGGGCAGTTCGCCCAGCAGGGCCGATGGATGGGCGCCAACAGGGTTAAAATACCGGAGCAATATGGCCCTGTTTCCGTTGCTGTTCACCGCTTCCTGAACAATGCGCTCACCCATCTGCTTGGTGGCGCCATAGGCAGATTCGGCAGCCTTCATCGGACTTTGCTCTGTAACCGGAATGCTATCAGGATTTCCATACACGGTGCAGGAAGAGGAGAAAACAAAATTATCAACCCTAAATTCATCAGCGCATTTCAGAATATTGATGAGTGAATTCAGGTTGTTCTCAAAATAAAGCAGGGGCTTCTGTACCGACTCTCCCACTGATTTGAATGCAGCGAAATGAATGATGCCGCTGATACCCGGATTTTCCTGGAAGATGGCAAAGGTATCATCATAGATACACAGGTCCACTTTATAGTTCTTTACCTTTTTACCGGTGATTTGTTCCACCGATTCGAGAATGGTATCGCTGCTGCGGGAGTTATTATCGGCAGAGATCACTTCAAAGCCGTTTTCAATAAGGTCCACAATGGTATGAACACCGATGTAGCCACAACCGCCGGTAACCAGAATTTTATTCATGTTGCAAAGAAAACAAAAAATCACTCACATAATGAGTGATCCCGAAAAATGAATCTTCGTGTTTACGAGAACAGGTGTACAATATAAAAGATGCCTGCTGCCAGTAAACCGCTCACCGGGATGGTAAGTATCCATGCCCACAGCAGGTTAACCGTAACGCCCCAGCGTACCGCTGACAAGCGCTTGGTGGCGCCCACTCCCATGATGGAGCCCGTAATGGTATGCGTGGTGGAAACCGGTATGCCCATCTGCCCGGTAAAGAACAGGGTGAAAGCACCGGCTGTTTCTGCGGCCACGCCTTCCAGCGGGGTCACTTTCGTGATCTTGGTTCCCATGGTTTTTACAATCTTCCACCCGCCGCTCATCGTTCCCATACCAATAGCCAGGTAACAGGCCACCGGAACCCAGTTGGGCAGGTCGGAAAAATTCTGGATACTGCCGCTGGCGATGAGGGCAGCACCAATGATGCCCATTACCTTCTGTGCATCATTACCTCCATGCCCGATACTGAATGCCGCCGAGCTGAACAGCTGCAGTTTTTTGAACATATTGGCCACTTTATAAGCGGTTGGAGTTTTAATTTTTTCAACATACAGGTACACCAGGCAGAAGAAAACAGACGTAAAGATGATGCCCCAAACAATGGCACTGTTATCGGCTTTGTCAATGTCTTTGGCCAGTGCTTTTTCAACACTGAAACCCTGTATTTTCTTTTTTACCTTCTCCCGGTTGGCATCCTTGATCGGGTAGATCGCATTCAACGCTACCAGGGTGCTGTCGAGACTGAGTTCTTTTTTGAAATATTTTTTTAGTGGTTCCTTGTATTTTTCCGTTTCCGCTTTGGCCATATTGTATTCGGCCTTTATCTTTTCATCATCCACCGATTTGGCTTCCAGCACCAGGAAATCGTTGGCATTGCGTACGTCGTCTTTCAGGCGGCTGGCCTCAATGTCTTTCAGCCACCCGCTGTCGGCTGCCGTTTTCGCAATGGCTTTTGCACCCAGCCGGTTGTAGTCGGTAAGCAGGCGGTGTATTTTCTCATAATTGGGAAGCGCTTTATCCAGTTTTTCTTTTGCCGTAGCATATGCCGCAGCGGCCACGGTATCGGATGGATTCGCTTCTTTTTTTGCAAGCGACTCTTTTACTTCTTTCTTGTATTTATCAATCTTCAGAAACTTCTGAACATTCTCATTCATCTTACCTGCCTCGAAGTTATCAAACAGGAACACGGTCAATAACGTAGCTACGGCTATGATACCGATGCGGATCCAGATATTCCGCATGATCGTGACGATGGTAATGAAAATAGAGATAAACATGCCGATGATGGGTGCCAGGAAAATGAACAGTACCGTATTGATGATGATGTCCGACTCCACGATCTTACCCCAGCTGAAGCCAAGCCCCTTCTGCATCAGTGCATGTGCAATGGCTGCTCCGGCAAAGGCGCCGATGAGCGTATGCGACGAAGAGGATGGAATGCCGTACCACCAGGTAAGCAGGTTCCAGAAAATGGCGGCAATCAGTCCAGACAGGATCACCGGCAGGGTAATGAATTCTTTGTTTACTGTTTTGCTGATGGTATTGGCCACCGCATGGTCTTTAAAAATAAAGTAGGCAACACAATTGAAGATGGCCGCCCATACCACCGCCTGGAAAGGGGTGAGCACTTTTGTGGAAACCACCGTGGCAATGGAGTTGGCCGCATCATGAAACCCATTGATGTAGTCGAATATCAGGGCCAGGGCTATAATTACTATTACTAAGGTCATACTATGAACAATGTGTTGATGTGCTGATTTGTTGATGTGCTGATTCCAAAACTGCCTGACCTTTTCCCGACATCAGCACATTAGCACATTGGCTAATTAGTTAATTGGTTTATGCGTATTTCACAATGATACTCTCGATCACATTGGCGGCATCCTCGCATTTATCGGTTACGATTTCCATCACCTGGTAGATCTCCCTTTTCTTGATCACTTCCTTGGCATCGGGTTCTTCGGCAAACAGTTTTTCAATGCTCATATCAAAAATATCATCGCCCTGGTTCTCAATGCTGTTGATGGTAACCAGCGCATCCGTAATCAGGCGCATATTCTTCATGTTACGCAGTTCGGTTACAGCATCGTGAACGGCGGAGCAGCCCTGGGCAATCACATCGGTGAGTTTATGAATACCGGTATCGTTGGGATTTACGCGGTAGAAATTTATCTTCTTTGCAGATGCCTGGATGTAATCGGCAATATCGTCCAGCGCCGACGCCAGGTAGTGAATGTCTTCCCGGTCAAAGGGCGTAATGAAATTCTTACCCAGTTCGGTGAATATCTGGTGGGTA
>DMRT01000149.1 GCA_003455235.1 Chitinophagaceae bacterium | reverse complement strand
TAAAAACAACCAATTTTACAGGCGTAAATTTTACTTTTGGTAGTAATAACGTGCTTACAGCTACGGGAAGTTCAACAGTTACAGGAAACTGGAGCGTTACCGATTCTAACAGTAATGATGATACATTAAACGATTTAGATTTTAATATCGCATTCTCAACACCAGCTAATTATATGGATTTGTCTGATGATTGGGATATTGTAGAACGCACAGATACCAAAATACGATTACAAGATGTAATTCAGCTACCTGATCATGCAGAAACACAAAGGACTTACCATCGAACTGCACCCGATCCTTCATTCATATCTTACCAAAGGGTTCTTATTCTCTAAACTTTCCAAATGGAGACGCAAGTATAAGCAACGGATCAAGCTGAAGGCAAATACCAATTACCACTTGACCGAGTTTCATTTCTTCGACGAGAACGACGACGAGATAAAACTGTAAGTTTCTTATTCAATTCCTTTCCACCACTCCGTTTTATTGACCGGGTTGCCGAGGTCAACTTCTTCGCCGATCATGGGGTGGATTACCGGGAAATTTTTTCTCCTGGCTTCTTCAGTGAACCGGCTGATGGGTTCATCCCAGCTATGCGGTGCCAGCTTGAACTTGGCCCAGTGTACCGGCATGATGCGTTTTGCCCGGAGATTCTCCCCAGCCTGAACCAGTTCTTCCGGCATCATGTGAATGTGCTTCCAGCTTTTATTGTATTGCCCGCATTCCAGTATTGCCAGGTCAAAAGGACCAAATTGTTTACCAATTGCTGAAAAATGGTCATCATACCCCGAATCTCCTCCCAGGAAAATATTCAAAGTGGGTGTTTGTAAGACAAACGAGAGCCAGATGGCCTGCTGGCGTTTAAATCCCCTGCCGGAAAAATGGCGGGCGGGTGCAGTGTTTACCACGAAGCCATCATCCAGCGGTATCTCTTCGTTCCAGTCCTTTTCTATGATGATGCTTTCATCAAATCCCCAATGCTCCAGGTGTGCGGCTGTACCAAGTCCTGTAATAATCTTACCGATCTTTGGTTTCAGTTTCAACACCGTTTCATGATCAAGATGATCCCAATGATCATGTGAAATAAAAAGATAGTCTATAACAGGAATATCATCCGTTGTATAAATATCTGTGCCGGGAAAACTCCTCGTGGTGGAACGCAACGGAGAAGCCGCCCCGCTGAACACCGGATCCACCAGTATTTTCTTTCCGTCCACCTGCATGAAATAAGAAGAATGGCCAAACCATACCAGTACATTCTTACCGGGATCCAGCGAAAGCAGGTCTGTTTTCTGCGATGGCAGTGGCCCGGATGGCTTGGTACGTTTTACCTTATTGAAAAAGAAATCACGGAATACGGTGTAATAATTGGCTCCTTCGGTAAGGTCGGGCGTAACGCTTTGGTTCTGGAACCGGCCATCCCGGTAATTGGGCGATGCCTGTATGCGCAGGAGCCTTTCCCCTGCCGGGGTTTTACCAAACTTAGCCTGCTGCATGAAAATATAAACTGCAATAATAAACAGCACAACTACCGATACAAATATGATCATACTTCTCTTTTTCCTGCAGACGGCTGAAACAGGAGTTTGTTTTAAAAAAAATCCTCCCGGTTCTTCGGGAGGATGGAATATCATGGAATGATTTTATTAATGATGATGGTGGTGCTGCATGGCATTCAGCTCTTCAGGCGTTACCGTTTTTTCTTTCGCCTTCACCTGCCCTTCCAGCCAGTTGAACAATTTATCGGTGATGAGGCGGCGGTAGCTGGCATCGACCTGCTTTTCATCCTTCATCATGCGGTCAATATAGCTTTCAATCCAGCGGGTATCCTCACCCAGGTTCATAGTGCCGAAATAACGCATGATATCGGCTTTCATGAATTCCCTGAGTTCCTCGTTGCTTACCTCCAGCTTTTGATCCTGTACCAGTTTATCGCTGATCAGGGTCCATTTCAACTGGCTGCTGAAGCCGGGAAACTCGGCCTCTGCCTGTTCGGCGGTCTTTTCCTTTTCGCCACTTGTCTGAAGCCAGCGCTTTAAAAATTCGGCCGGGAAGTTCATTTGGGTTTCATCCACCAGGTAATGATAAATCTGGTCCTGCAGCTGGTTCCTGCTTTGTGCCATCCAGTAATTCCCAATCTCTTCTTTGATCGCAGCTTTTAATTCATCCAGTGTTTTGATATCTTTTGCGGGGTATATCTCTTTGAAGAACTCTTCATTCAACTCACGTTTCTCCACCAGGCCGATCTTGGTGATGGCCAGGTTGAAATATTTCTTACCGGCTTCCTTATCGTCTTTGTCAAATCCCAGGTCCTGCACAAACATGGCCAGCTTATCATCGTCAAATGCTTTGTTCAGTTGCACCGTAACCACCTCACCCGTTTTCTTCCCCATGAATTTCTTCTGTACTGCCGCAGTAAAGTATTTCATGATCACGGAATTCTCCTTCGAAACACCGCCTTCCACCTCATTGCCTTCTTTATCACTTTCCGTGAATACCAGGTTCAGTACGTTCTCTTCGTTGTCAACAGCTTCCGGCTCGGTCATTTTTCCGCCCTTGATCTGCATGCGGCTGATCTCGTCATCCACCATGGCATCGGTTGCCTCTACTTTATGCAGGGTAAGTTTTGCCTGGGAAAGATCGGCGAGGGTGTAGTCGGGTTTCAGGCCGATCTCAAAACCAAATTCATAGTCGGCCGGGTTGTTCAGGTCCATGTTCTGCACATCGCTTGCCAGGGGCAGCGGCTGCCCGAATATTTCAGGCCTTTCCTTATTGAGCCAGGCATATAATTCCTTCTCTACAGAACGCAGGATTTCGTCGGTGAAAATAGAATGCCCATACATTTTTTTGATCATACCTGCCGGAACCATTCCTTTACGGAAGCCGGGAATATTGGCGGTTTTGCTATAATCCTTGAGTTTTTTCTCAAAAGAGGGCAGGTAATCTTCCTTGCTCACTTTAACGGTCAGCTTGTCGTGCAATTGACCGATGTTTTCTCTTACTACTGTAGCCATAATATGTGTTTTATCTTTTTTTAATATCGAACAAGGAACAAGGATTATCGAACTTCAAAGTTCCGGATTCCCTGTTCCTTGTTCAGTATTCGTTTGGTGCGGATGATAGGGGTCGAACCTACATGGATTACTCCGCCAGATCCTAAGTCTGGTGCGTCTGCCAGTTTCGCCACATCCGCAAAATGGGCTGCAAAAGTACGGCATTTCAGCAAAACGGAAAACAGATTTGTTTCCGTAAATTCGTTTCAACCGATGGATGAAATAACCACCACCATACCGAAATACAACCTGTCCGAAGCCGAGGAGAAAAAGGAGATCCTGCGGCAGTACCGGGGGCTTCTACGTGTGCTGAAATCGAAATTAAAGCCCGGCGACAAGGAACTGGTGCGCAATGCCTTTGAGATGGCTGCCGAAGCCCATAAAACCATGCGGCGCAAAAGCGGTGAGCCTTATATCCTGCATCCCATCGCCGTGGCCCGGATCTGCGTGGAAGAAATAGGACTTGGTGTACGAAGCACCATTTGCGCACTGATGCATGATACGGTGGAAGATACCGATATCACCCTGGATGATGTACAGCGGGAATTCGGATCTGAGGTAACAAAGATCGTTGACGGACTTACCAAGATCAGCACCGTGATGGATACCAACAGTACCCAGCAGGCCGAAAATTTCAAGAAAATATTACTCACCCTTACCGATGATCCCCGGGTGATCCTGATCAAACTTGCCGACCGGCTGCACAACATGCGTACGCTCGGAAGTATGAAAAGGGAAAAGCAGCTGAAGATATCCAGCGAAACCGTTTATGTATATGCCCCCCTTGCTCACCGCATGGGCCTGTACAATATCAAAACAGAAATGGAAGACCTGGCCATGAAATACATGGAGCCGGATACTTACCGGTACATTGCACAGAAACTAACCGATACCCGGAGAGAACGGAATAAATACATCAACGATTTTATTCGCCCGCTGAAGGATAAACTGGAAAAAGCCGGTTTGGATTTTGAAATATACGGACGCCCCAAGAGCATCCACTCCATCTGGAATAAGATGAAAAAGAAGGGCGTGAGTTTTGAAGAGGTGTATGATCTTTTTGCCATCCGCATCCTGGTAAATTCCCCGCTTGAAAAAGAAAAAGAAGATTGCTGGAAAGTATACAGCATCATCACCGATGCTTACAACCCCTCGCCCGAACGGCTGAGAGACTGGCTCAGCAATCCAAAAAGCAATGGATACGAAGCGCTGCACACCACCGTGATGGGCCCGCATGGCAAGTGGGTGGAAGTGCAGATCCGCACCAAGCGTATGAATGAAATTGCGGAAAAAGGCCTGGCTGCTCACTGGAAGTATAAGGAAGGGAAGGATGATGAAAGCCGGTTCGACAAATGGTTTCACCAGATACGGGAAGCGCTCAGCAACCAGGATGGAAATTCCATCGACTTTCTGCAGGATTTTAAAACATCCTTCCTGGCAGAAGAAATTTATGTGTATACCCCAAAAGGAGAAGTGAAGATGCTGCCCGTGGGTGCATCGGCCCTCGACTTTGCATTCAGTGTTCATACGGCAGTGGGCAGCAAATGTATCGGCGCAAAAGTGA
>DMRT01000187.1 GCA_003455235.1 Chitinophagaceae bacterium | reverse complement strand
CATTTTTCCATACACATCATACTGGTATTTTTCCAGCAGCCTTCCCTGCCGGTTGCTGATGGCTTCCACCGAATTCAGTTCGTTCTGGTGATAAAAGAACTGCTGGTTATTTTTCTCATTTACCACCGGCGTAAGAAAGCCGGCAAATATTGTTTTATTGATTACAGCTCCGCTGTTATTATCCCGTTCCTCTATGGGCGCTATGCCGGCGAACGTGTAGTTCAGGATAGTACCGTTGAGGTTTTTGCGCACTCTCCTGCCAAAGGCATCGTATTGGTAAGTAAAAACAGTTGCCGGGGAGGAGGAGTCCTTAACCAATCTTTTTTCCGCATCATAGCTTTTATAAAATTGCCCGTCGTACGTTAGGTTGCCGTTGGCATCATACGTGAAGTTGATATTCTGAGCGCCGGTATTGCTGTTAACAAGCTGGTTCAGGCTATTGCTGGTATACGTTGCAGCAGTACCATTCAGGTTAGCCGATGTTCTGTTGCCCAGGGCATCGTAGGTGTACGTATTCTGCACTACCGGTGAGCCGCCGATAATGCCTCTTTTATAATTTGTTAGCCGGCCGCTGTTATCGTATGTGAATTGCTCGGATGCTGCAGGGTCATTCAACCGGTTGATGGAAGTTTTTTGCCGCTCGTTGTTGTAGGTAAAACTGCTGTTCTGTATGGTACCCCCTGCGGTGGAAATATTCGTGAGCCTGCCGGCAAAGTCGTACTGGTAATCAGTGGTTATTCCATTGGCCATTGTTTTTGAAACAAGCTGCCCGGCGCTATTATACTGGTATGTTACCAATAATTCATTGTCTTTTGTGATGCCGGAGAGCCGGTTGCGGGTGTCATAACTCTTCGCAACCGTTGTGCCATCCGGATAAACCGTTGTTTGTATCCGTCCGGAAACATTATAGCTATACTGAACGGTTCTGTTACCAAATGTTTCGGAGCTGATGCGGTTGAGAGCGTCGTACGTTAATGTTACGGTTCCGGCATTGTTGCTGGCGGTAAGTACCCGGCCCAGTGCATCATACGTGTAGGTGAACACCTGTCCGTCGGGCAATGTTTTTGAAGCCACTCTGTTGAGGGTGTCGTACACAAAGTTGAAAATGGTCCCGTCTGTAATTCTCCTGGCAATAATATTCGACTTATTATCGTAGGTGTTTTCGATATACCTGCCATCAGGATACGTAGTCCGTTTCAGCCGGTTGATATTGTCATAGGTATAATTAGTGGTATTATTATTCTGGTCTTTCAATGCAACCACATTGCTCTCTGCATCATAAGTAATGGCAACTGTATTGCCGTTGTTATCGGCTATTGTTTTAAGCCGGTCAAGACTGTCGTAGGTATAATTAGAAGTAAATCCGGTGCGGTCAGTTACCGTTGTAACATTGCCGTTGTTGTCATAAGTAAAGCGGTACGAATTACCGAGGGGATCGGTTAGCTTTTTGATCCGGTTGAGGTTGTCGTACTCCACGGATTGAGTAGCTCCGTTGCTGTTGGTAATACCGGTAGCATTGCCATTTTTATCATAGGTAAGCGAGAGGATTGTACCGGTTAAATCTGCTACGGAAGTGACCCTGTTAAGGGGGTCATAGCTGTAATTCAGCTGTTGACCCCCCGGCATATTCACCACTACGGGATTCCCGTTCGCATCATAACTTGCTGTGAGCATATTACCCTGTGGGTCGGTGAGCTTTTTTATCCGGTTCCTGTTGTCGTATTCAAAGCTCACCTTGTTTCCCATCGGATTTGTAACGCTTTTGATATTGTTCATCGCATCATAGGTAACTGCTGTTTTTCCACCCACAGGATCGGTTATTTCCACCGGCCGGTTACTGGCATCAAATGCCAGGTAGCTTGTTTCATTATTTTCATTTTTTAACATAACCGGGTTGCCTTCGGCATCATAGCTTACCTGTACATTGTTATTCAGCGGATCAATTATTTTTTTAAGCCGGCCTAAAATGTCATATTCCAGGTTGTTGGTATTCCCCCGGGCATCTGTAACCGAAAGCAGGTTCCCCCGGGCGTCAAAAACCAATTGTGCGGTAAACCCGCCAGGGCCGGTAGCGCTTACCGGGTTTCCATACGTATCATAAGTATAGGTGAATGTATTTCCTCTTGGGTCGGTGCTGCTGATGATATCGCCGTTAGCGGCATACGTGGCGGTATAAACAAGATTGCCCGGTTCTGTTATTTGGGTGAGATTGCCTTTGGTATCGTAAGCCATCGCAGTAATGAACCCTTTTTCATCCGTAAAACTGGCTACCCTGTTATAGTCTGAGGTATACGTATAGGTTATGGTCTGGTTCAGGGCATCTGTTGTGGTAAGCATATTTCCCCGGCTATCGTATGTAAACCTTGTAACATTACCGTTGGCATCCGTTTCCTTTATCTTATTGCCGTTGTTATCGAATTCAAATTTCATATTGAACCCGCAGCAATTACCAGACAGGCTGCTGAGCCAGGTACTTCTTTCCTGCCTTTTAAATTTGTATTGGGTTACCTGGTTATCGCCTGTGGTAAGATGATCAGTAACCACTGTAGTAAGACTGGAAGTATCGTACGAAAGGCTGATTCTTTTGTTGCAGCCAATCAGTTCGCTGATGGTAAAATTGTTGAAGTAAATAATGTCAACCTTGTTGTTGTTCTTATCTGTAATGGCTTTCATGGGGCCATTCACCAGGTATGTATATTTGTTGGCATTGTTCAGTGGATCTTTTACCTGTGTAAGGTTGCCTGCACCATCATACGTATAGCTGAAACTGCGGGCAGGCGTGGTTATTGCATCTGTAATGTTTGTAAGCCGGCCATTGGTATAGGCCAATGAAATGCTTTGCCCGGCGCTGCTTGTTAAGGCAGTAAGGAGTGTGTCTGTGTAGGCGAAGCTGATGAAGTTTCCATTCGGTTCCTCCATCCGGGTAATCCGCTTATGCGTGCTGTTATCAAAAAAATATTTCGTTCCGTCAGTTTCGGTAATGCGGTATTTGCCGGGTTGGTATTCAGCCAGGCTGTTAAAAAACCCCGTCGGCGATGCAAATGCGCCGTTGCCGGTGGCCCGGTAGCGGTCTTCTCTTCCGTCTCCCCATATAATTACTTTTCCATCCAGCGTGTCGTTTCTGTATTTGATGTTATAGTCAAAACTCCAGCCATTGCCATACCCGTCATTAATATCAAAGTTGAAGCTGTTGTAGTAAAAGCTTACGTTCATGGCAAAACCCCTTGCAGGAATATACAGGTCATTGCGGGTGAAGAACAGATTGCCGGTAAGCGTATTAACCTGCAGCCCCATGGGACCTGTTTTATTTGGGATATTAATGTTCTGCGCATCTGCACAGTCAATTGCAGCAAACAACACTGTAATCAGCAACAGGCTATATTTATTCATCATCTTTTTCATACTCCTGGTTAATTTTTCAGGTATTTTACTGAAGTGTAAAATGAATGTGTGTGTGTCCCGGCATATTGGAAGGCGTTTTTCCATAAACCGTAATGGTTCCGCTTCCTCCTGCCCTGATAATACCCGGAGGTCCTCCCGCTTCGGTCAGTTCCAGGTGCAATGCATTGGTGCCATTGACCAGGCCTGCCTGAGTAAGCGCTGTTTTCACTTCTTTATCATTGTAGAGTGTTCTTGACTGAGCCGGTATATCAAAGTTGGCCGGGTTGTTATAATTTATCTGAATTACAAATGGCCAGCCCACAAATACTTTGGCTGGAGCCACTATTTCTGTTACCAGCAGTGAGTTCAATCCGCCGGGAGTTCCGGGATCGCAGCCGGGTGCATTTCCATTACCGGAACCGGTATTGTTACCGCCGTTGTTGCCACCGCCGTTATTTGCATTCACTATGGAGAAGCCATTTGCCAAAACTGCTATGCTGGCATCGGGTTTGGTAAGCGTCACATCATATATACCCAATGGCTTGCCCTGCAGGTTAAATGTGGCATACAGCATGGTGCTGTTGCTGTAGTAAACTGAAGAGGCTGTTAATGTGGTACCCGGCCTACTTAATGTTGCGGTCATGTTTGCAGAAAAGAGCGAGCCGCTGATCTTAATGGTTACATTACCTATATTTCCGCCCGAGTTGCTTTGTACCGTGAGTATGGTAAAAGGAAGTTTCACTGCTTTCAGTGTGATGTTCTGTACAGCCGGGTTGGGCGATACGCAACGGATGCTGATATAGTAAACACCTGCTGTGACCGATGTCATCACAATATCCTGGTTGCCATAATTCGGTGTTGAATACGTGTAATCAAAATGGGCGGCAGAAGGTATGTAGCCTTTTCCGATGAACATCTGGTTTACCCGGGTAAGCGAATCGCCCGATTTAAGCGATACCAGGATAGTGGCACCGCTGAGCGAATCCGGTATGATCAGTTTGTAAAACCGGTTTGCAGTAAACAAGGTGTTCGGAGTAAGCACATTCATTGGCAGCTCTTTCACACTTACATAAACCGGCATTGCTGAAAAGCCTGTATTGTTTGTTTTATCTGATTCGTAAATATTATTGAGCAGGTCTGTTTTTACAATTACAGTATAATTGCCTTCCGTTACATTGGTTACCAATGGAGCAAAAGTTACCGTGTCTGCTGCCAGGGGCCCGGTGCTGATGTTTTTGTTTTTTATACCCAGCAGTACGGCCGATGAATCGAGTACATTGCCGGTGGATAAATAGATTCCGTCTGATGAAACCCCGGCAGCGGTATTTACCGAAATATTTTTAACCACCCACCTGGCAGTATCCATGGTATAACCCAGGAAAACCGTATCGGGCCTGCTGATGTTTTCCACGACCAGGTCGGCGGGCCCGGGCCGGTAAACAGTAATATATTTAAAGGCGAGGTTATTATTGGAATTGCTTTCAAACACATTACCCATTGCATTTACCCGGCTTATTAGTATATAATTGCCGGGCATTACATTCAGGGCAATGGCTGCTGTGACAGAATCGGTATAAAACTGTCCCGGCTGCAAAGCGCCCACATGATTGATGGCAGATAAACGAATGTCGCCCGTATTCCCCGGGATGAAATCAGTTGAAAGCCATATATCATCACCCCAGCTACCGGGATACGTTAGCCCTGTGCCATTGTTGGTAACCCGGTGAGTAACCATTATTGGCTGACCGGTAGCTACCATTGCGGGGGCAGATAAGATGCTGTCGGTGAGGTCGGGCAGCAATGGTTGTACCAGGTGAATTTTTTTGGCAGAACCGTTTGTATTACGAACCAGGTTGGTATTGTTTGCCAGTACCTTTTCTCCTGCAATGCCGTCATATATATTTGTCCGTCCGATTACATAATAGTCGCCTGTTGTAAGATTTGGCGGCACAATATTCTTATTCTCCGTATAAGACTGGTTGGGGTTTAATACCGTGGTTTCACTAAAATAAGATGCCAGAACTGCATTGCTGTTAAACATCGAATCGGGTGAAAAATAAATTGCATCATACCAGCTGTTATAGTAACTATTGCCGGGATTGTACCCGGTATTTTTTACAGTCCACCCCGCAGGGTATGGTCGGCCGGCCGTAGCCGTATCGGCCCCTGATACCTGCGTTACAATATGGTCAACAAGCGGGTTAATGGTTATTTTAATCCCCGACCCGGTTACGTTATTATTTGTATTACTGCCTTCGTACACCACATTGTCGGCATTGGTTTTTACATAATAATACGCTGTAGTGTTGGCTGTTTGCGGGAAGCAGTTATTGATAAGGAACGTGAATGGCATGCTGAAATAAAAGGAATCACTGTAGCTCTGTCCGCCGGATATTATTTCATTGTGTACCCGTTTCGTCACGTAGTATGCCGTCGCTGAATTAAACACCGGACTGCAGCTGATGAACACACTGTCGATCCATGTACCAGCGGCTGTGCCGGAGCCGGAATTGGAAACCGTGTACTTCATGAAGTCGGGATATATACTGAATAAAGTATCCGCAAGTTGTATGGAAGACACTACCAGGTCATTCGGTACAGCGGTACCCACGAGTGTGCTTGCGCCTGAACTGATATTATTATTCGGATTGGTCTCCCGGAATGAACTGTCGAAATTGGTATGCACATAAAAGTACCTTACTCCAGTTGTTGATCCCGGGAATGAATAGTTATAGGTATGCGCCACGGCGGTTCCCACCGGCAGGTCTTCCGTATACGTTTGTGTGGATATTAACTGCGCAGTTCCATCAAATACCGGTGATGAACTTACATAGATCCTGTCTTTACGTTCATGATTGAACACGGCACCAGGGCCGTTATTAAGGATGTTGTAGTTAACACCGAAGGATTGTCCCCCGGTTGTATTTACCGGAACGGTTACCGAAGACACAACAGCATCGGGACGTTGTACGGTAACAGGCAATATACTTCTCTTTGTTTCGGGCAGGCCCGGGTATTCGTATACCGTTTTAGTTGAATTGGTAAGTATATATATATAGTAACTGCCCGGAGCTAGGTCACCCGGGATTATGAAGTTGCCGGTTTTGGGATGGTTTGATCCGGGCCTGATCACATTACCGGTATTGGCATTATACAAACTCCCATTGGTTCCAATAGGCTTGCAACCGGCAGCATCCGGGTTTGTATAATTATCCGGGATCATCAATCCCGAATTCAGCGTGCCTTGTGTGGTCTCGTTTACCAGTATGGCGTTGTTCACATTCAACCCGGCACCGTCGGTGCTCAGGTACACTTTGTCTATCCAGTAGCTTGAGCCAAAACTTACACTGTCGCGGAAACTGATACCCGGTGTTGAAGCAGGCGGTATCAGGCAGCTGCCGTTGAATACAAAATAATGACCCTTGTTTTTTTCTATATTATCATTAAACCCTGCATTAAGTACATTCCAGTTTACCCCAATGGACTGCGTGGTGCTGGCTGTTGTGAGCGGCACGTTTAGTGAGCTCACAGTTAAGCGGGGTGTTGGCGTAAGAAATACCTGTAACTGGTTGCTGTTTGTATTGTTATTACTTAATGCCCCCTCGTACAAGGTATTCGTTTCATTGGTAAAAACGTAAATAAAGAATGTACCGAAAATATAATTGGGCACTACAATATCCACGCTTCGGGTGTAGGAGCTGTCGGCCAATAGTTGCGTATTATTTAAAACAGTGGCGTCGGGTGCGTTGGAGTAATAGGTTCCGTTGGCTTTCGGCAGCTTTAGCAGTGTGGCGGTATTTAGATTAAACAGGGGGCTTTGTGAAATATAGATCCTGTCTGTCCAGGAAGTTCCGGCTGGTGTAAGTACACCATGATTTTTCACCTTATACGTAACATTGATTGTACTGCCTGAGAAGCTGGTATTAGGCGTAAAAACCGTATCTACCCGAAGATCGGGTGTCGGCGACAGCGTTACAGCGATTGCTTGCGGTGCCCTGGCAGTGTCATTTACAAATGTTACCTGCTGTGGTGCATTACTCCCTGCCGGGTAATTGGTAATTACATACACATACAAAGGCTGGCTGTAATTCAGGGGCAGGGTAAAATTCATAGAGTTGGAATACTGCTGGCCATTATCTAATGCACTTGCATTGGGTTTAGTACCAATCAGCAATGGTTTCACGGGAAATTGCAGCTGGCTCCAGGCGCCTGCATTTGTTTCCGGCAGCACACTGAAATTCGGAATGGTATCGAAAGAAAGAAATACAGCATCGGTCCAGTTTTGATTGGTACTGGTATTACCGGGGCCATTATTTTTTACGGTCCAGTTAAGTGATACCGTTTGTCCCGAAAAAGCTGTTGCAGGAGCCTGCACATTCAGCACCTGCAGGTCGGGCAATGGCACTAAGGTGAATTGTTGTACCGGTCCTGTGTTGATCTGCGTACAGGAACCGTTGTGAGAAACCACCATCCACTTATATGCCTGGTTCGGCAATAAACCACTGCTCACCGGAATGATATAATTCACCGATGTTAATCCCGCAGCGTACGGCGTGGAAGGCTGCGGCAGGTCGGCACGCCACAGGTACAGGTCAAACGTATAAAAATTATTGGGATGCGCCGGCACCCATGAAAGCGTTAGTGGCAGTTGCTGGTTGGTGGCGCCGTTAAAAGGCAGCATGCTTTGTACTGAATCAGGCTGAATGCTGCTGATCACGGTAACAACCAATGTATCATTATTGCTTGCAGCACCGCAGGGACCGCTTGCTGAAACAATAAGAGAGTATGTACCCGGTGTGGTCCATGTTACACTTGCACTATAGGTAGTGGATGGAAGTATACTTCCCCCGGCAATGCGCCACAGGTAGGTAGCACCCGGTACATTGTTAATGCTATAAGTTGTAGTGCCCGGGCATAAACTTGCATACCCCGAAATGCCTGCCAGGTCAGCAACACGTACACAAAAACTCCGGTCAATTGCTGTTGCGGGTAAATAATTGGTATCTCCGTTTTGGGAAGCTCTTACGGTTACAGTTCCTAAAGCAGTAAACGTTATAATATTTCCCGAAACGGTTGCCGGACCTGAAATGATGCTATAGGTAACCGGCAAACCCGATGAAGCTGAGGCGGTTAATGCAAGCGTTGCACTGCTGATATCCTGTTCGGGAATGGTAGCAAATGTTATTGCCTGCGACGCTTTATTCACGGTAAAACTTCTTGTTACCGGCGCTGCCGTATCGTACACATCATCGCCGGTTTGATTTGCCTGTACAGTAACCAGCCCGGTTCCTGTGATGGTTAACAGGTTTGTTTGCGGATTGATGGTGGCCGGGCCGCTTATCAAGACAACAGAAACCGGTAAGCCTGAAGTAGCTGTGGCATTGGGAACAAACGGTGCAT
>DMRT01000101.1 GCA_003455235.1 Chitinophagaceae bacterium | reverse complement strand
AGGCTTTTCAACAGGTCGTGTTCGTTCTTGCGGCTGTCTAATTTCCTGCTTTCGTTGGCCAGCTCATTACGCAGGCCTTCCATTTTATTCTGTGTCTGCAGGATCTGTTCCTTGGTGAATTCATGCTGTTCCTGCAGCTGCTGCAGGTTTCCTTTCTTTTGATCCAGTTCTTCTTCCTTAGCTTTCTTTTCGGGTTCCAGCTGCTGCAGCTGGTTCTGGCGCTGTGCTTTTTCTTCCTGCACCTGGTTGATGGTACGCTGCAGGTTAAGGATGGACGTATCGGCAACCGCCACTTTCTTCTCCGCTTCAAACTGGTTGCGCTGGATGGACTGGTTGTTCCTTCTTAATTCGTCAATGGCGCTGCGTTTCTCATCAAACACCCGGCGCTTGTCCTCTACGGTATTTTTTAACTCAGCCAGTTTTGTTTCAAATTCTTTCAGCTGTACTTCGTCGTCTTCAATCTGCTTGCGGGTGAACTGGATGCTTTCATCCAGGCCGGAAAGCTGTCCGCCTGCTTTTTGCAGAAATTCATTCAGCCCGGTTTCCCGTTCTTTTAAATACTGCAGGCGCTGGCTGGTTAAACTCTTGTCATTCTCTTTGCTGCGCACGGCATCCAGCATTTCGTTAAAGGCATGCTGCATCTGCTGCAGGGCTTTCTCCTTCTCTACCAGTCCCAGTTTTTCCTGTTCCAGTGCCGCTTCTTCTTTGGCGATGGCCGTTTCCAGTTCAATCCGCTTGTCCACTTCTGATTTCTGCTTTTCATTCAGGTCGTGGTAGGTGATGTTGAATCCTTCCAGGGCGGCTTTGGCCAGTTCAATGCTTACTTCTTTGTATTCTTTTTTTATTTCGAAATATTTCTCGGCTTTCTTTGCCTGGCTTTCGAGGCTTTTCAACTGGTTGTTGATCTCGAACAGCAGGTCTTCAATACGGGCAAGGTCCTGTTCGGCTGCATCCAGTTTCAGTTTGGCTTCTTTCTTCCGTGTTTTGTAGATGGAAATGCCGGCGGCCTGTTCAAGCATGCGGCGGCGGCTGTTGTCTTTGTCTTTGATGATATCGTCCACCATGCCCAGTTCGATGATGGCATAGCTGTCGTTGCTCACACCGGTATCCATGAAAAGATTGTGGATGTCTTTCAAACGGCATGCTACGTCATTGAGGCGGTATTCACTCTCCCCGCTTTTATAATATTTGCGGGTGATGGTTACGGTGCTGAACTCGGTGGGAAGAAGATTCTTGGTATTTTCAAACGTCAGGCTCACTTCGGCCAGGCCACTGGCGCTGCGTGTTTTGGAACCGTTGAATACAAGGCTTTCGAGGTTTTCGCTGCGCAGGTTGCTGATCTTGTGTTCGCCAATCACCCAGCGGATGCTGTCGACAATGTTGCTTTTTCCACAGCCATTGGGGCCAATTACCCCGGTTATTCCTTCGTCAAAATTGAGTACGGTTTTATCGGCAAAACTTTTAAATCCTTTGATTTCGAGACTCTTTAAGCGCACAGTTTTCTATATTTTTTGTCAGACGGCAAATATAAAGGAATGAAGCAATTAAAATTTTTGATTTTTTACAGTAAATCGGTTAGTTATGCACAGTTTGAAAAGAGTAAATATTAAACTAATCCCCAAGGTGTTTCCACCGGGAATGAGGTATTTACGAAGCTGGTTGAGCAAAAACCCTCGATTTCCTTCCCCCCGTGATAAACGGCTGTATTATAGAAGCTTTTCGACAATATTTTAGAAAAACAATCCGTTTTGAAATGAAGAATCTGTTATCAATAACCTCTAAATCCAATCTTATGAAAAGTTTGTTTACACTACTCACCGCTGCCCTTGTATTAACGGTTTCCTCCTGCCAGAAAGCGGCTGTTGAACCACAAGTCCTGTCCAATGACCAGGGTAAAGTTGATACACCAGAGGGTACATGTCCGGCTACCGAAGTGAACCTCATTGCCGGGCAAACCATCAATTCCGGTACGGTAACCGTTACCAATGATGCTGCATACATTTATGTAACCTATACCACAGCCCCGGGCTGGTACATGACGCAGACACACCTCTTCGTTGGTGACTGCAATGCTGTACCGGTAAATGGCCAGGGTAATCCAATGCCGGGTCAGTTTCCATATGCCAACAATCATAACAATGCTACCAGTTATACTTACCAGGTTCCCATTTCTGCGATACCGGCGGGCGGTTGCGGTTGTATTGCTGCTCATGCCGTGGTGGTTCAGATGAATGCTTCGGGCCAGGTTATACAAACACAAACTGGCTGGGGTAATGGAATCCGTATCAATCCAACCGGCGGTAACTGGGGTATGAAGTTCAGTTATTGCAGCTGCGTTCAATAAAACAATTACACAACATCATTACAGCCGGTGCATACATGCTCCGGCTTTTTTTATGCCCGGTGTTAAAAACATACAAATTGTACCAGACGGGGCGTTTGTTACGAACCAATTCGTATATTTGGCGGCAAATAATTTCTGTATGAAAAAAACGATTACCCTTTTATTACTTGCAGTTTCAGCAGGCAGTTATGCCCAGCCTAAACTGCTAAGCCAGGCCACCATTACCACCAAAACCACCATTGTTTCACCAGAAGGTGATGAGCCGCCTCCCGGAAACTTTACTTCCGAAAACGGCGACCAGGTCCGGGTAATGCGTTTTGGCGGCGACGGCGAAACAAAAACCACCACCTGGATCAAGAATGACCTGGTAAAAACCTTTTCAGAGACGGAAATGGGCAGAACCACGGTGATCAGGGACAACAGTAAAAAACTCACCACCACCATCATGGAGATGATGGGACGTAAGAACGGTTTTTATGCCACCGATGCCGACCAGGAAGAAATGAGAAAGCGGATGGACAGTATGATGCGGACCCGGAACCAGAATGGTGGAATCAATGGTTCAGTTACTCCACCCGAGTACAGCATCGCATACCTCGATGAATCAAAAAAGATTGCCGGGTACACATGTAAAAAAGCCCTGGTGATTGCCAGCCGTTCAAATGGCCGGAAGGATACCACGGCTGTATGGTATTGCCCCGAATTTAGACTGCAGGGTGTTTCCAGTACCGGTGGCGCTATGGGCGGCTTTGGCGGATTTGTGAGCCAGGCGGGAGGAAACGGCATGGATAAACTGGAAGGCTTCCCGATGGAATATGAACGCAACATGGGACGTGGACGTAAAATGACTGTGCAGGTGACCAAACTGGTTACCGACAAAGACATCAGCGACAAGGAATTTGAAATTCCCAAAGACATAGAGGTAAAAGCCATGAAAGATATGCAGAACGGAGGAGCCCCCGGCACTTTCCAGATGAGGGTTGGCGGATAACGATGATGATTAAAATGACAAGCAATAAAAGAGCCTCCTGCAAAACAGGAGGCTCTTTCTTTATTTACTAATTTCCTTCTCTTACAGTTTATCCACCTCTCCCTTCCGCTTGTTGTATTCCTCCGCTTTCTTCAGATCGCCTTTTTGTTTGTAGGCAGCGGCCAGTACATCCAGTATCTGTTTGTAGTTCACCTTCTCCGACTCCTTAAATGTTTTTTGCTTGGAGAAAAGGTCTACCGTTGCTTCGCCGTACGGGATGCATTCCAGCAGGATGGATTTGCTCTGCGCCATCAGGTCGTTCTTCTTCTTTACGTCGTCCGGCTTGGTGCCCTTGATTTTATTGGCTTCTTCCACAATGTCGAAAGAAGAATTGTAATAGTGATTGGCGAGCAGCATATTGGCATCAATGGTGGAATTAGCGGCAATGGCTTTTTTAAAGAGTTCCGGTATCTTCTTTTTCATCCCGGAGATGTCTTTTCCTTTGGCATCCTGCGAGTAAATGAATTTTTCCAGTTCGTACCCGTAGTTGAAGTTTACCATGTAGTTGTTCGGGTGGGTTACCAGCAGGTCTTCATACGCTTTAAACAATTCCTCCCCTTCCAGTCCTTTAACAGCAAACTCAATCTCCACGGCTTCCCAGTATGGATCAGAAGAATAATGTTTCTTGGCCTTGGTGATGTATTTATTGAACAGTTCCTTGTTGCCTTCCTTGCGGTATTTTTTCACCAGTTCATCGTAGGCTTCTGCATATTTTTCATCGCCGAGGTCGGCATCGGCAATGCGCTGGTAATACATCAGGGCATCATCGGTTCTTTTCAGCTCATTGCTCAGCACGGCCAGGTTCCATACAATATCGGTATCGTGGGCGGCAAACTTAAGGCCGTTCGGTCCGTTAAGGTTATGGCTGTATGCATAATCATGAACATCCAATGTTTTTTTGAACAGGTCGCAGGAACTTTCATAATCCTTCACATTGTACATTTTTACACCCAGTCCATATAGCCCGTAATACAGGTTATAAAGCGTAGAGTTATTTTCTTCGCTGGTAAGCGGTGCTTTGGCATCGAGCTCCATGTATTTTTTCAGTGCATCAAAGGCATCCTGGCTCAGGACTTTGCTTTCCGGAACCGGTTTGTTTGCCTGGCGGGCCAGGTTGCTGTAAACATATGCTTTATAGTACCAGCCGGGTGCACTGGTGGCATTTTTTGCATTGGCAAGGTATTTATCCAGTTCGGGCTTTGCCTTGTCAAACTGGTTAAGGATAATGTATTTTTTGATGTCGTCCAGGTCTTGTCCACGGCCTGCCAGTCCGCTCAATACCAACACCAATGCTAATAGTTTACTCTTCATGATTGCATTTTTTTTGAAGGTTAAAGGTAATTATTATTGTTATGCAGGATGAATTTTGCGTGGTTTTTTCACAAATGATTCCGGGTTTTTATATTTGCCGCCCGGCGCAGCCGCATCAATTAAAAGCGTAAATTACCGGTTCATTA
>DMRT01000292.1 GCA_003455235.1 Chitinophagaceae bacterium | reverse complement strand
AAACTGGCAGTTGATCAATATTGCAATACCGGTTGCACTGGTTATCCTGTTTGCTTTGATCTACCAGTTCCTGCGCAAAAGAAAATATACCGTAGTTTAAATGGATAAAACGCAATTAATATACCTGGTCTTCAGCGTTGTGATTGTGGTGGCGCTGGTGTTCGACCTTGGTTTACTGAGCAAGAAGAACCAGGTGATCAGCCTGCGTACGGCCCTGGTACAAACCATTTTCTGGGTATCGCTCTCTTTTATTTTCTGTGGTTTTATTTGGTACGAAAATGCGGGCGGCAACGGAAAGGAAGATGCCATCTCGTATATTTCGGCCTACCTGCTGGAATGGTCGCTTTCCATCGACAATATTTTTGTCTTCATCATTATTTTCTCCTTCTTTAAAGTAAAGGCAGAGAATTATTCCCGCGTGCTGCTGATGGGAATCCTCATGGCCATCGTTTTCCGCATCATCTTCATTGCCCTGGGCAGCCAGCTGGTGGCAAGGTTCGAATGGATCATGTACATCTTTGGTGTTTTTCTCCTGTTCACGGGTATTAAAATGTTCATGAGTAAAGAAGAAGAGGAATTCAACCCCGAGAAAAACTGGGCCTACCGGCTCATGAAAAAATTCATGCGCATCACCCACGTGGAACCTGAAGGACGCTTCATCATTACGCACAACAACAAAGCGTACTTCACCACCTTGTCGATGGTGGTGGTGATGCTGGGGCTTATTGATATTGTATTTGCGGTGGATTCCATCCCGGCGGTGTTTTCCATTATTCCCGATCCGAATAAGAAACTGCTCATTTATTCATCCAATATTTTTGCGGTGCTGGGCCTGCGAAGCCTTTTCTTTTTACTCCGCGGTGCTGCCAGCAAGTTCGATTTTCTGCAGCAGGGTATTGCCATTGTGCTGGCCTTCATCGGGGTGAAAATGCTGGTTGCCGACTGGGTGCACATCCCCGTTTGGATTTCACTGCTGGTTATTGTAGTTTGTATTTCCGGTTCCATTTTTTATTCCATCTATCACCGGCGTAAAGGAACCCCGGTGGATATAACCTCGGACTGATAAAACACGATCATTGTATAAGGTTTCTCAAATAGCATCCATCATCAGGGCCCAATACCCGGCCGTAAAAACGGATGCCGATATTGAGCATATTTTACTCGACAGCCGCAAACTGCTGTTCCCCGCCAGCTCTGTTTTCTTTGCACTGAATGGCCCTCGCCGGACGGGCAGTTCGTTTATTACCGAACTGTACCAGAAAGGTGTACGCTGCTTTGTGGTGGACGAGTCGTTTGAAGAGCCATCTGCCAGGAAATTTTCAAAAGCTGTTTTCCTGCAGGTACCCGATGTATTACAGGCACTGCAGCAACTGGCCGCTTATCACCGCCAGCAGTTCAGTTTGCCCGTCATCGGTATTACCGGCAGCAATGGAAAAACCATTGTAAAGGAATGGCTGTACCAGCTGTTGCAACCCGATCATAATATCGTACGCAGCCCCAAAAGCTTTAATTCACAGGTGGGCGTACCATTAAGTGTATGGCAGATCAGTAACGAGAATACACTCGGCATTTTTGAGGCAGGCATCTCGCAGCCCGGCGAAATGCAGCAGCTGGCAAAGATCATTGAACCTCAGATCGGCATCGTAACGTCGATCGGTGAAGCACACAGCGAAGGCTTTTTAAATATCCGCCAGAAGATCAATGAAAAACTCCGGCTCTTTGTAAAAAGCGATGTGCTGATCTATTGCGCCGATAACCCCGACCTGAATGAAGCCGTAAATACGTTTAAGAACAACGTACGCAGCGGTGATGGGTTTAAACTTTTTTCCTGGAGCAAAAAAGAAACAGCCACCCTGCAGGTGACCGGCGTGGATAAAAATGAAACACAAACCACCATTACCGCCCGTTTTAATGATGCCGGTATAGCCTTTTCAATCCCATTCACCGACGAAGCATCGGTGGAAAATGCCATCACCTGCTGCTGCGTGCTGCTGCAGCTTGGTTACGGCGCTGACCAGATCGCATCCCGCATGCCTCAACTCCGCCACGTGGAAATGCGGCTGGAACTTAAACAGGGAATCAACAACTGTTCGGTGATCAACGACAGCTACAATTCCGATATCAACTCCCTGGTGATAGCCCTCGACTTCCTGCAGCAACAGCAGCAGCATGCCCGGCGGACCCTGATCCTGAGCGACATCATGCAGTCGGGAAAAAGCAGCGGAGAACTGTATGCGGACGTGGCCGCAATACTGGAACAGAAAAACATCAACCGGTTCATCGGCATCGGCCCTGAACTGGCCCGCCAGCGCAACGCATTTAAAAATATTGAACAAACGGCCTTTTACGGATCCACCGCCGATTTTATTCACCAGTTTCACGCCCAGCATTTTTATGATGAAACGGTTTTACTGAAAGGCGCCCGTTTTTTTGAATTTGAGCTGATCAGTCATTTGCTGGAACAGAAAGCACACCAGACGGTGTTGGAGATAAATCTCAATGCCGTTACACATAATTTAAAAACCTACCAGCAGCTGCTGAATCCCGGTGTGAAGCTGATGGCCATGGTAAAAGCATTCAGCTACGGCAGCGGAAGTTTTGAGATTGCCAACCTGCTGCAGTTCCATCAAGTGGATTACCTGGCCGTAGCCTATGCCGATGAAGGGGTGGAGTTGCGCAAGGCAGGTATCAGCCTGCCCATTATGGTGATGAATGCCGAGGAGATCACCTTCGACGTGATGATGCAGTACAACCTGGAGCCCGAACTTTTTTCTTTCGGAATACTGGATGCCTTTGAAGATTATATCCGGCAGTCGGGCATTCATAATTACCCGGTACATATAAAAATAGATACCGGCATGCGCAGGCTGGGTTTTGAAGAAGCCGATATCAAACAACTGTGTGAACGGTTGAAATCGACAACACTTTTTAAAGTGCAATCGGTGTTCTCTCACCTGGCAGCCAGTGACTCGGAGGCGCACGATGCGTTCACCGAAAGCCAGGCCGGCCTTTTTTTAAAAGCCTGCAAAGAAATTCAGAAAGCCACCGGGTATAAATTTATCCGTCATATTGCCAACACATCCGCTATTCACCGCCACCAAGAGCTGCAGCTGGATATGGTGCGCCTTGGTATTGGTTTGTATGGAGTTGATTCCCATGAAGCCATTCAGCAGCAGTTAAGAAATGTAACCACGCTTAAGTCAACCGTATCGCAGATCAAGCACGTGAAGGCAGGTGAACGTGTGGGATACAGCCGCAAAGGTGTGGCCGTTAACGATTCAACCATTGCCACCATCCGTATCGGGTATGCCGATGGATATCCGAGGCTGATGAGCAACGGGGTTGGTAAAATGTGGATCAGGGGCAAACGGGTTCCGGTGATCGGTAATGTTTGCATGGATATGACCATGCTGGATATTACCGGGGCCCATGTTCAGGAAGGGGATGAAGTAATTGTATTCGGCCAGGAATTGCCGGTAGCCGAAGTGGCTGCCTGGGCACAAACCATTCCGTATGAAATACTCACCGGCATTTCCCAGCGGGTGAAACGGGTGTATTTTGAAGAATAAAGTTTAGAAGATGAGAGGTTTAGCATACATACCTTATATGTAAACACTCTCCTAAACCTCTAAACCCTAAACTCTGAACCCGAAACTCTCCTATCTTTGCGCCACATTATGAAAAGAAGACACGCAGTACTCATTATTTTCCTGATTGTATTGGCCGACCAGGTGCTGAAGCTCTGGATCAAAACCCATTACCAGCTTAACGAACATCACAATGTGCTGGGCAGTGGTTTTCAACTGTATTTCGTGGAAAATCCAGGTATGGCGTATGGCTGGAAATTCGGCGGCAACTGGGGTAAGATGGCCCTTACCGTATTCCGCATGGCGGCGGTGGTATTTGGTACCTGGTACCTTGGAAAGATCATCAAAGAAAAATACCACAGGGGCTTTATTGCCTGCGCCGCCCTGGTATATGCCGGTGCCCTGGGAAACCTGATTGATTCTTCTTTTTACGGAATGATCTTCGATAAAGGAATGACCGTTGACCCCCTGCTGAAAGACTATGTGGGTTACAGCGGACTGGCTGTTTTTTCTTCAAAGGGCTATGCCGGATTCCTGCATGGGAACGTGGTGGATATGCTGTATTTTCCCGTAATAAAAGGAACATTCCCTTCGTGGGTGCCTGTTTGGGGTGGTGAGGATTTTGAATTTTTCAGACCCATTTTCAATATCGCGGATGCATCCATCACGTCAGGCGTAATCAGTATCCTAGTATTTCAAAAACGCTTTTTCAAGCACCGCGATAAAACCGAACCCAATTCCACCGTGGAAACAAATGCTGTGGTAAGCGACGAATCGCAGGTTTCCTGATCTTTTTTATGCTTTCTTTTACAATACCCAGGACCAAAAAGGGTTATACCGGAAAGGCATGCCTGCTGGCAGAATATTTGCAGGTAAATGCCTGGTTTGTGCAGCAGAACGGCCGCGGAGGTAATCTTTACAAACGGATAAGGCAGGCTGGTAAAAATCCGTTATTTTTGAGGAATACCGGCTTTATAAAACGATTCCCAAGGGTTATATTTCAAACAAATAACAAATGAAACGACTATCCCCTGTTTTTCTTTCTGTAGTAGTACTCACCCTGTTTTCCTGTGCCAAAGAATACAGCCTGGAAAGCAGCTCTGACCC
>DMRT01000290.1 GCA_003455235.1 Chitinophagaceae bacterium | reverse complement strand
ATAAATATCCCCGCTTACCCGCTTAAGCCATTGATTATTTTTTTCCAATTTGTCCTCTGCCTCATTCAGGATGGCCTGGTCGGCTTCCGTGTTTTTTACGCTCAGGTCTTTATTGAGTTTATATAACTTATCCAGCTCGGCAACCTTGGCTTTCAGTACTTTCTGTTCCTCCTTGTATTTATTAAGATTCAGGGAATATTCTTTATCGTTGTATTTGTCCAGCCAGTCAACCGTTTCCCGTATTTTTTTGAAATTGGGATTTTCCACCACCAGTTCGGAACCATATTTTACTACGGCGTCGGTACTGATGGTACTGGTCCTTGGCTTGTAGTCTGCCTTGCCGATTTCGTCCCACGGAAGTGAATATGACTCATCTCTTTCCCTGAATTTCAGGTATTCGAGGCGGTTGGGGATGACGATATCAGGCGTAACCCCTTTCAATTGAACGGATCCGCCATTGATGCGATAGTATTTCTGCAGGGTAAGCTTCACCGAACCCAGGTCTTCGGCATTCTTGTCAGCTAAAGCGGGATTTTCACTTTCGGGGTTCAGCGGAATGGTACGCTGAACCGTTCCTTTTCCAAATGTAGAGCTGCTTCCTATAATGATACCACGTTTATAATCCTGGATAGCCGCTGCAAATATTTCGGAAGCGCTGGCGCTGAATTCGTCCACCATTACGGTCAAAGGACCTGTATACAGCACACTCTTATCTTTATCTTTCCATTGGTAGGGTTTTTCTTCCCGGCCCTTCACCACGCAAACGGGTCCATCTTCGATGAAGAGTCCGGCCATTTTTACCACTTCGGGTAATGAACCTCCGCCATTTCCCCGCAGGTCAATGATAATACCTTCCACATTTTCTTCTTTCAGCTTCTTGATCTCTTTGGCAACATCTTCTGAACATTTAGCTCCGTTGGGATTGGCAAAGTCAATATAAAACTCAGGCAGGTAGATATACCCTACTTTATGGTCACCATTGATAATGGCACTCTTGGCAAATGTGTCATCCAGTTTTATTTCATCCCGGAGCAGGGAAATCACTTTTACAGAACCGTCCATCTTACGCACTGTCAGTTTCACTTCCGATCCTTTTTCGGGTCCCCTGATCAGTTTCACAGCATCGGTAACACCGTACCCGGTAACGTCAACGGGTTCTGCATTTCCCTGGGCAATCTTGATAATCTCGTCATCCACTTTCAGATCGCCACCTTTCCAGGCAGGTCCGCCGGAGATCAGTGATCCGATCTTGATCTTTCCATCGTCTTCTTTCAGTACAGCGCCAATGCCAAAAAAGCTTCCTTTCATTCCTTCATCAAAAGAGCGCTTGTCGATGGGTGCAAAATAATTGGTATGCGGGTCCATCACACCGGTAATGGCATTCACGAACGTGCTGAAATTCTCATCACTGGTTTCCCGGGTTTTTTTGGTGGTGAAATAACGTTCAATCTGTTTTCTCACGGCATCCCTAGCTTCTCTTTCCAGCGTGGAATCTGCCTTGTATTTGAAATCTTCTTTGCCTTTGTTTTTTTCCCGGCTTTCCTGCAGGTCTGCATAACGGCCAAGAACCATATATTTCAGGCGTTTTCTCCAAATTTCTTTCCGTTCAGCTTCATTTTTGGGATTAGAGAGCTTTTCCCGGTCGAGCTGCACATTTTCATCTTTTGAAAAATCAAAGGGTTTGGCCAGGATGTCTTTATACAATACTGATGTTTCATTCAAACGCTTCTGGTAAACCTCGTTGATGCCATAAAAAGACAGCAGCTCAGAACCATGGATCTCGTCGTCCACCCTGCCTTCGTATTTTTTGAAATCATCCAGGTCACCCTGCAGGAAAATATTACGGTCATTATCCAGGTCGCTGATGAATTTTTTCAACACTTCTTTGGAAAAATTATCGTCGATTTTTTTAGGACTGTAATGCCCCTGTTCAAGCAATAGTCCCACGTTACGCAGGATGCGGATATATTTTGATTTGGGGTTGTCGTGATCTGCTTTACCCTGGGTTTGAAATGCAAGGAACAGGCTTGCAGCGGTAAGCACAAGGAGTACCGGAATAAATTTTTTGCTCATCATAAAGTTTGCAATTTTTTGCATGTTGTAAAAATAACGGAAAAACAGGGGTTTCTCTTTCTGATAAACGTATGATTTTGAATAATGTTTTGTTAAAGGAGTTTTCCGGAAATGAGAACGGATGAGCGGTCATTTTATTTCCTCCCTGATGCCATCGGCCCGTCATAATTTTACTTTATGGGAAATAAAAAACCCGGACCAGGTCCGGGTTTGGGTAACCAATGGGGCTCGAACCCACGACCCTCAGAATCACAATCTGATGCTCTAACCAACTGAGCTATGGCTACCGTTTAAACAGGCTGCAAAAATAGAGAAAAACCGTTCTTCTTCAAAATAACATTTTGAACCGGCATCATTAATCAGTTTCTTTGCAGCCCGCTGATAAACCCATGCATTGGCTGCATTACATACTCCTCGTTGTTTTTTCCGGCATCACCGGCTGGCTGGTCATTCGTATTGTTTTATTCATCACTTTCAGACCGCAAAATCTCGTTCGTGTATGGGGCATAAAGCTGCAGGGCTTCCTTCCGAAGAACCAGCCGGAGATAGCAAAAGAACTGGGCGCCCTTGTAGGCAGAGAAATCATTTCGTTTCCCGTCATCAAACAAAAAGCGTCCGACCCTGCCCTCTTTGAAAAAATGAAACCCGAAATTGAACAGCACATCGATCATTTTCTCCGGGAAAGACTGAAGGACAGTTTTCCCATGCTTGCCATGTTCATCGGAGACAAAACCATTAACCAGCTGAAATCGGCTTTTTTACAGGAACTGGAATCCCTCTTCCCGGCCGTCATGAATTCCTATCTAACAAACCTGGAATCCGGAATTGACCCAGGCAGCATGATTGGGGAAAAACTGGCCAGCTTTCCCATCCAGCCAGCCGCCATCCTGCTGAACAAAACAGCCCGGAAACTGTTTACATGCCTCCAATGGCTGGGATTTGGAGCCGGATTCCTGCTGGGACTGGTACAGGTGCTTATCTTCCTGTTCCTGCGGCAGTAAGAAGAATTTTTCCTTGCTCCACTCCTATATGCCACTCATCCTGATAGTACCGGGTATTTCGCATTTTTTGAAGGTACTTTGCCCCCGGCTAAAAAATAAAACAACAATCAATGATACGAACTGGTAAACTTTTGATGATCCTGCTCTTAACATGCTCGCTTTCAACAGCCTTTTCGCAAATGCCTGGGGGCGGCGGAAACCGGGGCGGTATGGGCGGACAAAGCATGAACATGGGGCATTTTTATGGTAAGGTGCTCGACAGCACAAGTGGAAAACCTCTTGAAGCAGCATCTGTACAGCTCATTCAGAATAAATTCGATTCAGCCACCAAAAAGAGAAAAGACGTGGTAGTGGGTGGTATGCTTACCACCAAAAAAGGTGAATTCAGCATTGGAACCTTGCCATCATGGCCACCTATAAACTGAAAATAACCGCCATTGGTTTTAAGACCATCGAGCGCAAAGTGAATTTTGAGCTGAACATGAGCGGCGCCCGTAATGGAGACATGAGCAGCATGCTGAATGCGGTTGACAAAGACCTTGGCAACATAAAACTGGAAGCCGATGCCAAGCAGCTGGAAAATGTAACGGTAAGCGCCAGTAAAGCCACCCTGGAAATGAAGATCGACCGGAAAGTTTTCAATGTGGAAAAGAACCTGAACAGTGTGGGCGGTACCGCCGTAGACGTAATGAAGAATGTTCCTTCCGTGAATGTTGACATTGATGGTAATGTTTCGCTGCGCAACGCCACCCCGCAGATATTCGTGGATGGCAGACCCACCACCATGACCCTTGAACAGATACCTGCCGATGCCATCGCTTCGGTAGAGATCATCACCAATCCTTCGGCAAAATACGATGCCAGCGGCGGCGGAGCCGGCATCCTCAACATCATCCTGAAAAAGAACCGAAAGGCCGGTTACAACGGTAACCTTCGTGCCGGTATCGATATGCGGGGAAGGCCCAACCTTGGCGGTGACGTAAACCTGAAACAAGGCAAAGTGAATTTCTTTGCAGCCGGTCAGTTCGGCATGCGAAAATCAATCAGCACGGTAAAAACCGACCGCATCGATTATATAGCAGATACAACTGCATACCTGAAACAGCGCAATAAACCCATCAATACCGGTTTCTTTGCCTTTGGAAGAATGGGCATGGATTATTTCATCGACAACAGGAACACCCTTTCCATCGGTGGCAACATTGTAAGAGGCGAGTTTAAAACAGATGACGTAATCAATACCTACCGGGATACCGTACGTCCTTCGGGTACCATCAGCGACCGCGGCGAACGCATCAGCAAAAGCATCGGCAACTTCCGTAACTACGGCGCCACCATGAGTTTTAAACACAACTTTGCCAAAGCCAGTAAAGAATGGACCGCCGACCTTAATTATAACTACAGCAAGAACGACAATACCGGAGATTACAACACCCAGTATTTCTTCCCGAGCAATAATCCAAAAACGCCCCTGATCGTTGAACAATCAAAAGGAGGCGGAACCACCCAGTTCTTTACCGTACAAACGGATTATACCGATCCCATCACCGACAAGATGAAAGTGGAAGCAGGGCTCCGGGCTTCGTTCCGGAATTTCACCAGCTTCAACGACAACTACATACAAACCACTCCCGGACAGTACGTACTCATATCAAGACTGAGCAACAACTACAAATTCAACGATGAACTGTATGCCGGTTACCTTACCTTCTCCCACCAGCTTAAAAAACTCAGCTACCAGTTGGGATTAAGGGTGGAAAGTTCTTCTTACACCGGCAACCTGATCACCAAGAACCAGAAGTTTAAAACCGATTATCCATTAAGCCTGTTCCCGAGTGCTTTTATTACTTATAAACTCGATGACAAGCAGGACATGCAGCTGAACTATTCCCGTAAGATCAACCGGCCGAATTTCTTCCAACTGATCCCCTTTATCGATTATTCCGATTCCTTGAATCTTTCGGTGGGTAATCCCGGGCTGGTACCTGAATTCACCAACCTGCTGGAGTTATCTTATTCCAACCAATACAAGGCCGGAAACAGCTTCCTGGCAACGGTTTATTTCCGCAATACCGATAACCTCATCACCCGTTACCAGTATCGCACCAGCAACCCCGATACCACCAAAACAAGCACGGTGATCATGAACACCTATGCCAATGCAAACAGGAGTTATACCGTTGGCCTCGAACTCACGGGCAAAAATAAACTGGCCAAGTGGTGGGACCTGACCACCAACCTGAACCTGTTTAACTCAACCATCAAGGCGGGTAACCTGAGCGGCAGTACCAACAGTTCGCTGTTCAGCTGGTTTGCCAAGATCAACAACAACTTTAAACTGCCGAAGAATTTCTCCATACAACTCTCAGGCGACTATACTGCCAAAACCCTGGTGGCGCCCGGCGGAAACCGTGGCGGCGGCATGGGTATGATGTTCGGCGGTGGTTCGCAGCCAAGTTCCAATGGATACATCAAACCGATATTTGGCGCTGATTTTTCCATCCGCAAGGAATTCCTGAAGAACAATGCCGCATCCATCACCCTCCAGTTCAGCGATATCTTCCGCACCCGGCTCTATGCCACCCATGCCGAAGGTCCTTCGTTTGTGCAGGACAACGAACGCCGCCGGGATCCGCAATTCGTTCGTCTCAACTTTAACTGGCGCTTCGGTAAAATCGACGTATCGCTCTTCAAAAGAAAGAACATGAAAGGCGAAATGGAGAACATGCAGAACGCCCAGCAGGGAATGGGAGGAAATTAACCAGGCAACCAATCGTATTATAAAGCCACTGCAACCGGTGGCTTTTTTTATTCAACCCTGTTTACCTGTAATTAGCCTGCTTATTTGATTTTTTTAGCATTATTTTGCCGAAGCAAAAATTACATATGAAGAATATCAGTTTCAAACAGGTACTGCCCCACCTCGCCGCCGTGGTGATCTTTTTAATCCTTTCCATTTTCCTCACCAAGCCCGCCCTCGAAGGCAAAGCTGTTCAGCAGGGTGATGTGATCCAGTGGAAAGCCATGGCCCAGCAGTCGTTTGAATACAAAGAAAAATACGGGCATTTTCCCAAGTGGACCAACAGCATGATGGGTGGCATGCCCACCTACCAGATTGCCCTGGCGCCCAAAGATCCCATGGTAATTCACCTGGGCTATGTACATGATATCCTCACCCTGGGTTTTCCCAAACCGGTTTTTTATTTATTCATTGCAGCGCTTTGCTTTTACCTGCTCTGCATTGTCATCGGGCTCAACCCCTGGGTGGGTATCTTCGGCGGCATTGCCTATGCCTATTGCTCCTACGATCCCGTACTTATTGCTGGCGGGCACGACACCAAACTATTATCCATGGCTTATGCCCCGGCCGTGCTGGCAGGCATCCAGTTAATATTTAAACGAAGCTACTGGCTGGGCAGTGCCCTGTTGCTGGTGGCAGGCGTTCTTCTATTGTGGCAGCTGCACCAGCAGATTGTGTATTATACGCTGCTCATCGCCGTGTTCATGTCGGTATCTTTTGCTATCCAGTGCTTCCGGAAAAAAGAGATCAAACATCTTTTTACCTCTGCGGCACTTTGCATTGTTATGGGCGCCATTATGCTGGGCACCATCGCCATGCTGTACTGGCCCACCTACGAGTTTACCAAAGAAACGATGCGGGGTGGCCGGAGCAACCTCACCCAAAAAGATAAAAAGAACGAAACCAAGGGCGGGCTCGATAAAGACTATGCTTTTCAATGGAGCTACGGCAAGGCCGAAACCATGACGCTGCTGGTGCCCAATGCATTTGGCGGAAGCTCCTCTGAAGGACTGGGCGAAAATTCAAAAGCCATTGAGGTGCTGCAGGAAAATGCACAAACACTTCCCCAGGGATTTGCACAGCAGGTGGCGCAGTCATCCCCCATGTACTGGGGCGAACTGCTGAGCACACAGGGCACCGTATACATGGGCGCCATCGTATGCCTGCTGTTCCTGTTCGGTGCATTCTTATCAAAGAGTGAACACAAATGGTGGCTGATCGCCATTACTGTTTTCGGCATCATCCTTTCCTGGGGAAAGAATTTTGAAGCGGTGAATTATTTCCTTTTCGATCACATGCCGTTTTATAAAAAATTCAGGGCGCCTTCCATGGCCCTGGTGATACCGCAGCTTTCCATGGCATTGCTGGCTTCCATTTTCCTGGATGAGTTTGTGAATTCCAATAAAGAGAAA